>DASPJQ010000885.1:0-25319 GCA_035628535.1 Flavobacteriales bacterium
TCCCAGTTATACTTCTCATACAGCTTACGCATGATTTTCATTTCATTTACAGACACGGCATTGTCAAGGCTCCAGAAATGGATATACACAAATTTTTTTCTGAACTGCGACAACTGCACCACCGTATCGTTTGAGTTGATAAGCGCAAAATCGGGTGCAGGACTTCCGGCCGCAAGGTAGGTAAGCCTGCGCCTGGTGTTTTTGGCAATTACCTTATGCTCCTCATACTTTGACGAGGTGGCAATGGAATCAAGCATGTCCAATATCATGCCTTTGTCAAATTCATGGTTATAATATTCCTGTCCCAAACACCGTAAAACGGCCAGTTCGCAAATACGGTCATCGCGCAATAAAATATCTTTTTTCAGCAGTTGCTTGGCGCGCACCGGGCTGGAGTAGTAATTAATGGCCCTGAACAAATCCATTTCAGCACTAACCGAGATCATCTTAAAAATATCGCTGTAAAATTTGGAAAAGAAATTCATGTATTTGTCATGGTTGTACCGCACGGGTTTATTCAGCAAGTACTGGGCGTAAACCATTTTCAGGAAAGCGTTTTCGTCTTTTTTGGGCGGACCCAGCATTTCGGTTTCGGCCAGGCTGTATGCCACATAATCCAGGAAATATTCATGGGTTACGTTTTTATAGACCTTTGACAGGTAAATTTTAAACGTGTCAAGCCTGTGCGAAAACACCTCATTGCCTATGATGTTAAAGTTATAAAACATGAAATCATCATGGCGGCTGTTGAAGTCCAGTATAAGGTTATTGATATCATATGTCAACAGCGTATCAAAATCAATGCGGATACTTTTCTTATACGCATTTTCATTTGAGTTGTCGGGTGCATTTAAAATTATGCTGTATAAAGCGCCCGGGTCGGCATACATCATGCCCATGGTACCTTCCTGGTGAATTTGTATTTGCGAACTCAAGGCAAGCGGAATGGTCAATGTGAAATTCCCCTGCTTGTCAACGGTTGTGCGCCCCAATTCTTCCAGCTCATAACTTATATAATCAATATAGCGCGTGCACACCAGTTCCTTTTCCTTATAGGCGGGCGCTTTACCCTGGATTGTTACCTGGGCGTTGGCTATGCCTAAAAGCATAAGTTCTATCAACGTTATATAAGTAATTGCTCGCATATTTTTTTGCCACAGGTATCACAGATCAACGCAGATACTCGAGCTGTGGCTTATTTTTTATTTCTATTTCACTTAAATTGAATATCCTTTAGGGAGCCAGGGTGTGATGTCGCCTCCGTTTTTGCGGATTTCGCGCACAATGGTAGAACTTATATTTTCATATTGCGGCTCGGTAAGCATAAATACCGTTTCAATTCGGTTGACCATGTTATGGTTCATGTGGGCTATGGCCTTTTCATAATCAAAGTCGGTGCCATTGCGCAAGCCCCTGAGTATATAATTGGCACCCTGTTGCTTGCATAAATCAACGGTAAGTCCTGTAAAGGTTACAACTGCAACCTTTGGTTCACTGGCAAATAACGACTTAAGTGCATGCAGGCGTTTTTCGGGATCAATGAACGGTGTTTTAGTTGAGTTTTGACCCATGGCCACAACTACCTTGTCAAACAGGGGCAGGGCTTTGGTCACCAGGTTATGATGGCCTATGGTAAATGGGTCAAACGACCCCGGAAAGACTGCTACCCTATTCATTATGAAGGTTTAGTGAAAAAGCTAAAAAAAACGTTGCCGTACTTACGGGTTTCGGTGTAAAAAGGTTGTGTTTCAAGGTTGGTTTTAACCCCGTGCTCAATTACCAGGATGCCGCCAGGCACAAGCAGGTTTCCTTCCATGACCGTTGTTACCAATTTTGCGTGATCAGGCCAGGTATAGGGTGGATCACAAAAAACCAGTTCAAATTGGCGGATGAGTTGTTTAACGGCACGCAAACAGTCATTTTTATAGGCGCGGTATTGTTTTTCATAGCCCAGTTCGCGTGCAAATTTGTTGCAAAAATCGGCCGACCGGTAATCGTTATCAACGGCTATGACCTCTTTTGCACCCCGCGATAAAAATTCAAATCCTATGCTGCCTGTTCCGCAAAACAAATCGAGCACGCGCAGCCCGGTAAAATCAATTTTGTGTTCAAGTATGTTGAATAAGGCCGATTTGGCGTAGTCGGTTGTGGGGCGCGCCTTCATTCCCTTTGGCGCGGGAATGGTGCGGCCTTTGTATGTGCCGCTTATTATACGCATGCGTCCTGGTGAAAAAACGCGGTCTGGTTTTTAAATTCACTGGAATTTTTCAATTCACTTTCTTCCAGCACCACGTCTTCAAAATATTCATTGAGTAAAATAACGGAAGCTGAATTTTCCAGCACCATGCCGCAAATGCGCAACTGGCATTCGGTTGGTTTTAATTCGAATTGTTCCAAACTATAGAGAAGGAAATACAAAATATCCTCGGCCGCTTTAAACGCAAATTTATTGCACAGGAGTAAATCAGTTTTATTGGAAATGCACAGGTAAAACAGGTTGTCTTCCATGTCAACCGTTACCACGGTTTTTTGTTCGGTATAGCCGTTTTTTACGGTATAGTCAATAAGCACCGAGGCATAATGTTTTAAAATCACATTCGGATATGTGTGCACAAGCGCATCGTAGGGTTTTATTTCAACGGGATAAATGCACATGACCCCGTTGCGCGCAATTTTATCGGTTAATATTTTTTGGCTTGTTAAATCAATGCCCGGCAAAAACTGTGCGGTATCGGTGGCATCAAACAATACTTCGGGCACCAATACAAAAAACGGTTGTTTAAGGGCGCAGTAAACAACGTTGTATTGATGGCCGTGCGCATTGAAATTATCAAAAAACGCTTTGTCGGGTGCCTGGTTATAACCCACCGCAATGTTTTTTTCCATCAAAAGGCTGTTCTGGGCCGCATCCTTTTCGGCACACAGTACGTGGTGGTCTGAGAATCCTATGAACAGGTTTTTGCCTTGCATGTGCAGGGGGTAAAGGTAGAAGTAAAATGGGAGAATACAGGGTTTTGAGTAGAAATAAACATGGAAAAATCGAATGCCGTGTGCATTGTTTTTCAAAAATAGCGTATTGATTAGTATTGATTTTGAGGGATCAGCTGGTCAAATTTGCCAAGTATAAAATTGATTAAAAATTTTTTATGACTGATTATAAAGTTCTTAATCAAATTTATTGCATCGGCCTTGCCAGGCAAACTTTCCCAAAACAGCTACTGTTGGGATTACACTTGCCGCAATTCCCTGGAGGGCATTCAAAAGAACAAGATTATATTGAAGCAAGTTGTTTGAAGGTTAAACTTTCAGAAATTGACATACAATCAAAATATTGATTGAAATCCAGGAATGGGTTGACGATGTTCCTTGAAACGGAAAACTGCGAATTTTAACTTCTTCTCATTGCAAGCCAAACCGGGAACCATGCGCTGAAAAGAGCAATAGCCATTAATGCAGCAAAGCTTTTGAATACATCAGCCCAAATTAATTTTACAGGATAATAATCAATTATGGCATTTGACATAGGAATGAGGTGGAAATTGTATTGCAATAATACAAGGCCAATTCCTATTACCATGCCAATTACACCTCCTATTAGATTAATCAATAAACCGTTCAAAATAAACACTTGTTTGATTTTTTTACGTGTCAACCCTAAAATTTCAAGTGTGGCAGTGTCTTTTTGTTTATCAATTACGAGCATGGTTACAGCAGCTATTACATTAAAGCCAGCAAGAATTAAAACAAAAACCAGAACTATAAAAACAAACAGTTTTTCAGTCTGGTTGGTTTTATAAATTAATTCCTTTTGCTGATAGCGTGTTTTGACATTAAAATCTTTTCCCATAATCTCTGCAATTCTATCCCTTGCCATATTATCATCCGTTCCTAGTTTCAAACCGATTTCAAAGGCCGAAATTTCACCTTCGTATTCAAGCATTCGATTTACTAAGTCAATATGCGTTAAAACATACTTTTCGTCTAATTCTGGACTTATTCTGAAAACGCCTGCCACAGGAACCATTTCCTCGTTAAGAGCGTTATTTTGCATACTCAATTTTTTGCTTCTCAACGGAGCGTAAATACGTAAATACTCAGGAATAACCGCCTCCCTTATGTTTATGCCTAAATCTTCAGCAACGACAGACCCAGGTATCACGAAATAGCTGCTGTCAAATGATGATATGGCTTCACCGTCCATGTTATCCTGGAGTTTTATCATTTTCAGGAAGTCTTCAGTTACACCTTTTACTTCAGCATGCCTCCATTGTTCATCGTTTTTGAAGAGACAAATTTCTTCAACGGTAGGACATGTGAACTGAACAAAATCAAGTGATTTTAACCTTTTTGTTTTTGAATCATCAGGCAAAAAGGTTTTTCCTTTTATAGGTGTGACTTTAATATCCGGATCAAATTTACTATAAAGTGACTTAATAGTATCTTCAAAGCCATTAATAGCTGAAAGAATAATGACAAGTGCAGCTGTTATAATAGCTACTGAGAAAACAGAAATGAGGGAAATGATATTAATAACACTATGTGACTTTTTAGAAAAAAGAAACTTACGCGCTATGAAAAGTTTTAAGCCTAACATGCGATATTTCTTTTAAAAAGTAGATTGGTTTGACTAGCTCTTTCAATTGGAAAAGCATTAAAAAGATGCAATTGTGAGATTACTTGCACTCTTAATTTGCTGGCCGCGCCTTTATTTTGACTAAGAAATAACATATAAGTAAAGTTAGAATTAATTCGCGGTCAATACAACAAATTTAGTTAAATACCGTATTTCTACGCACTAGTGAATGGTCTTTTTTCATTATATTTACGGTCTAATGAAAAGATTTCTAATCAGCTTAATTGTCATAAGTAGCCTGGTCGTAGGCGTGTACTTTTGTTTTTTTTATAGCTCGGTGAATCATGAGTTTGATGAAGGATCAAGGATTGATAAAATTGAATTAGTTGATCAAAAGACTAATGATTTGGTTTTGCTTGGCCAGATCTGGGGTTTTCTTAAATATTATCATCCTGCAGTTTGCCGGGGAGAATATAATTGGGATTATGAATTGTTTAGAATCCTTCCCGAAATTTTAGACTCAAAAAACCCAGTTAACAGAGATGAAATTTTACTTGACTGGATAAAAAATTTGGGTGATGTAAAACCACAAAAGGTTAAAACCTCCACGAAGCATGAAGTTAAACTGCTTCCTGATTTTAGCTGGATGAAGAAAAAAAGCATTAGTGATGAATTAATCGATCAATTATTACTTATTAAAAATGCAGAAAGAACGGATAGTAGCTATTATATAGGGCTTTATAAAGATACTGGTATTCCCAAATTCAAACATGAAGATGCGTACGCTTCTATGAAATGTCCGGATGTTGGATTTCGTATACTTTGCCTTTACAGGTATTGGAATATTATACAATATTATTTTCCCTATAAATATCTTATTGGTGAAGATTGGAATAATGTATTAAGAGAGTTTGTTCCCAAATTCGTTAACGCAAATAGCGAATATAATTATCAATTAACAGTAATTGCATTACTGGCTAAGGTTCATGACACCCATGCAACTACCTATAGTTGCCAAAAAGCAATTTATGACTATTATGGTAATTATTTACCACCTTTAAAAGTTACTTTTGTGGAGGATAAGGTTTTAGTAATTGACTATCTCAATGAGGAAGCAGGAAAAGCTTCCGGTTTAATTAAAGGTGATATTATTGAAAAAATAAATGGCAAACCGATTAACGAAATCATCAAAGAGCGATTACCACTTACGCCTGCCTCCAATTATCCAACCCAGTTAAGAAAAATTGCTCCTGATTTATTGCGATCAAATAAAAAAACTGTTTCAATTGAATTCAGAAGAAATGATAGCATTTTTAAAGTAACGGTTGAAGCAAAACCGGCTTGGTTTCGTAATCATGTTAACAGACCCGATACTTGTTTTAAATGGTTACCGGATAGTATTGCTTATTTATATATGGGAACGTTGAAAGAGGAATACGTAAAAAATGAGTTTTCTAAAATAGGAAGCCCAAAAGGTTTAATTATCGATTTCCGGTGTTATCCTGCATGCGCTATACTTTATTTATTAGAACATGGTTTAATGCCGGAGCCTAAAGAATTCGTAAAATTTACTATGCCAAGCATAAAACAACCTGGATTATTTGAATTTTTAGATTCATATACAATAGGCAAAAAAAATGAAAATTATTACAAAGGAAAAATAGTCATTATTGTGAATGAAGAAACACAAAGCGCAGCTGAATTTTATTCTATGGGACTTAGAATAGCACCAAAGGCAATTGTTATTGGTAGCACAACTGCCGGAGCCGATGGAAATGCTCCACCCATCCTACTGCCTGGGGATATTGAAACCTACATAAGCGGAATTGGAGTTTATTATCCTGATGGAAAAGAAACCCAGCGTATAGGCATAGTTCCTGATATTGTTGTTAAACCGACCATACAAGGAATTAAAGAAGGTAGAGATGAATTGTTGGAGAAAGCGGTTGAACTTATTAATGAAAAGTAAATGTTTATACAAGCTAATTCATGGTTTTTCATTGTTTTTTCTTGCTTCAACAGATTTAAAATGGTTAAACAGGAAATCATATAATACCAGTTCATAGGTACGTTGACGAGAGATAAAAATCCGGTTTATTGACATATGCAGATAACTCGCAATTAAATCATTTAAGGAAACCTGTAACAACTCCTTCTTTTTTAATAACAGTATTTTTGCAACTATTGGTTTCAAGTTTTTAGTCCTCAAATTTATAACCTTTTTTATAAATGAATATTCTGAATTAGCCTCTATTTCGTCTGAGAAAATCATCTCAATTTCTTTTTTTAAAAAACGGTACTTTCTATTTAACTGTTCTTTTAACTCACTACTTTTTCCATGTTCTTCCATAAATTGGTCTCGCAATTCTCCTATAAACGAAAGTTTCTCATCTAAGGAAAACTGAAAGTCATTCAATAATGCGTTTACGCTTAGAATCGCAAATTGCCATCTGAGCTTTATGTGTTGATTGAAATCAAGTGCACTCATTAACCTAAGTATAACATCACTATCAATGTAAAAAAGAGTTTCACTAAGCACCATAGAATTTGAGCCATATCGATTCAATTCCCGTTTGTACGTTTCAGTTTGAATCTTATTAATTAATCCATTGTCAAAATAAGACTTAATCGCCTTATAAATTTTGTTAATGACATTGCTTAAATTTGCTTTTTTATTTATGTGAAACCGCACCCGGATATGTGAATCTGGATCATTGTATCTTATAAAGAAGAATTTATCAATCCATTGTGTTTTCACCATCTTATCTGCTAGTGGCTTAATAACATCTAGCAAAATTTTGTCTTGCGTCTTTACCCCACAATATAATTTATAATACAACCAGTCACTTCCGAGGCTAAAATCCTTTGGAATGCTCTTTTTTGTTTTTTTGAATGAACTTACGTCATCAGTTTGAATTACGCCTGTGGCATTCTCTTTTAAAAGAATCGCGATAAACTCATTCGTATATGTTTTTTCTTTTTTATCCTTTATTACCGAATTTTTGGTATCAAACAGGAATTCTTTTATGACTATTCTATCTTTTTTTCTTATTTCATGAATAAACATTTGAAAACTTAATGGGTTATTGAATTCTATTAATAATTCGTTATCTCCCTCTACAAGAACAACACGCTCAGGAATTCTCCAAATATTGCGCCAATGATTAATTTCTTCTAAAGAGGTTAGTTTCTTTAAATCAATAATATCGGATTTGGAAAATTGCCAAGTTGCGCGTTCTAAAATTACGTCCTCAAATTCTGCACGGGGCAAAAATTTAAAGTTTTGACTCAATACCCCCCAATTAAACCCAAAACTCGATTTTTCAAAGTCCTGGGTTTGCATGTCGCACAGGAATTGATAAACGGGTACGCTATTAAAAGAATAATTATGGGCGGTGGTTAGTTTTGGAATAATTTCTTTGTTTAATTTTTTAGAACGCAAAATTATTCTATTATTTTTTAGCGAAATTGCTAAATCCTGAATAGAAATTGTTCCTTCTAAACCAACAGAGGCTTTTCCTAAGTATGAGAGCTCATATTCTCTCAGAACTGGGCGCATCAAAACATTACCAGTTCTTCCTTCAGGTAAATGAACGATTTCTGCTACTATTTTGCCAATATTGTTTTTTTTCTCTAATTCTGTTATGTCATCTATAATAGATCGAATGCCATGATCCCCTTTTGCAAACCTTCCCAGTAAATTCGCTCCACTGGAACCACCTCCACCTTTGAAATGGATTTTGTCACCTTTAACAAGACTAAATAAAATATCAATTGTATCTGGTAAAACATTTTGGGATTCATTAGCACCAGCTAAATCTTCATTTTTAAAGGATATGGTATAGGAATTAGTATTGGCTGCATGGATGAGTTTTTCCAATAAAAAGTATTGAGTTGGGTTCCAAAATATAGTATTTCCCGCTTCATTTCTGCTTTGAAATTTAAAATCATCCAGGAAACCATCATCGCCAAGAGAATCTTTTATAGTATAGCCTATTCCTGATTCAGTATCCAGTACTTTTAATAGTGAAACCTCAGCATCTTCATAACGTTTATAGAAATTATCTTTGAATATTTTGAGATTAGGGTTTTCTTCTTTTGGTGCAATTTTTTTTAAAAAGTTAAAAGCATTTAAAAGACGATTTTGAATTTGCTTATCTAAATTAGCTTTTAATGGATCTCTATAAATGTCAGTTTGAAACAAATGATTTTTTACAATTGGAACATTGAAATGTATTAATTGGTGCTCTATTTCTTCGTATTTATCAGTGTCATTTTGGGGTTTTTTATCAAGATTATGGATTTTAAATTGCACACTTTCCAATAATTGAATTGTTGAGATTATTTTCGGACTACTTTTTTTAATGGTTTTAAGCGAATTTATGAGTTGATAAACCAAATCTTCCCCGGTAATTTTTGGTTCTAATTCACTAATGAGGACTTGATTTTTTACTAATTCATCAACATAATTCTCAGCTTGTTCCTTCGTTATGTCTTCATCCACTAATAACTTAGATAGATCCGGTAATTTAATGCCTTCTTTGGAAAAGTTTATTACTTTCTTTAAATATTCTGTATAAGCAACACTGGAAATGGAATGTAATCTTTTTCCATTGGAATGTTTGTATTCAATATATCTAAATTCATCTCCTAAAGCATAACTACTATTGTTCACATAAAAAGTGAGAAAAGGTTGAATAGTTTGATCAAAACTCAATTCACTAAATAAATTAGACAAGTATTCCATGTCTAACCGGGTATGTCGTATTATAGAATCACTAATTAATATTGTATTTTCATTATCCCACTCGCCACAGGAGCAAGACGCAAATAGCCCGAAAGGAGTACAACGGCTTCGCATTCTTGAATAGTACTTAAATAATGAATTTATAAGCCTACTTTCTTCCGGTTCTTCATTAAGACCCTTATTGTGCCACTTTATCATTTTTCCGTACAACACGGGAGAAGCAAGGTAAATGGCTTCTTTAAAAATAGAAGTGCGCGTATAATTTAAAAAATCAGTAACGTCAGTTATTTCTTTTTGAAGTGAAATGAGTGGTGTTCTAAAAACAAATTTACCATGAAATTTATACTCAGTTTTCATGTTAATTTGTTAGCTCAGTAAAAGACATTTATCCCATTTTGGTTCGATTGCGCTTATGGCAGATATGAGTGCTAACCCAATACCGGCAGAGCCTTGAAGAATGCCATATTCATAAGTTGTATATTTTTTTCCAAATTCATCGAGCCTGGAAGTTTTAAATCCCATATTTTCTTGGTCTATTTTTGAAAATGATAAAGTCTGTAAATACCAGTATTTAGCTGCAATTTTAAATTCTTCGATTTTAGTGACTTGATAAAATCTATTAAATATATGGGCAATGCCAACGCTGCCGTGGCAAAAACAAGCATCTAAAACTTGATGTGGTTCTAAATCTTTGCGTTTTGATGCATGTAACATAATTCTAATAGCCTCATCAATCCATTTGTTATTGCCCGTTATTTTACCTGCATGGTAAAGAACTGATGCAATTCCCAAATCACCATAACACCAACGCAATCCACTCGAACCTTTGGTCGTTTTATTAATGAATTCTTCGGGAAAGCAAGATGGGAAATCTGAATATTTCTGCTTATCTAATAACCATTTAATACTTTTATTTAATAATGTACATGAATCATTGGTATTGATGTTATTTTCAATTGCCTTACATAAAACAAAAATAATGCTAGGTATGCCATGCGATAAACCTAAATTATAACTCTTATAATTGATAATCGCTTTATCAATCCAGGCTATGCCATTTGAATCCTTCGTTGAAATTTCTTTTAATGTCAGTACATATTCCTGAAGAGAACTATTAATAAAGTTTACATTTTTAAAATTCAAAAGAAATAAAGCTGAACCAAGTCCACCATATAAAAAGTCATAATGGCCATTTTTAAAATTGAATGAAGCATGCTTAGCCAGGTATTCATTAATTTCTTCGCTTATTGTATCTTCATAATTAGCTTTAATTAATTTATTGTCAATTTGATATTTATATGACCAACAAATACCGCATATTCCCTCTGCAAAAGAACCTGAAAGTTCTGATTTTGAAATTTCCATAAGAGCTTTTCCTATTAGTTCTTTGGATATTTTTTTATAAGAATATTTTTTTGTTAATAAATATAAGTATGCATAGAAAATACTTATTCCTGAGTTTCCAACAAGCAGGCCTGGTGCCTCAATTTTGCTTTTAGGTAGAGTATCTCCAATGGAAACTATAAGGTCTACAATTTTCTTTTTCTCTTTAGGCTTATGGAATAATGGTATCCAATCCATGATTACCGATTTTACACTAATTATTGCTTACAAACGCAATAATTAAATTGGAAATTATTTCCATATGTTTAATGATATACAGCCGTCACAACACCTGATAATACACCATGACCATAACATCTTTTCCGTGTTACAATGCCTACTAGCATACATATCTAGCCGAAATAATACCCGTTAATATAGTATGACCATTACACCTTTGCGTGTCACAATAAGTGGGAACCCCATGGCCGTAACCAGACATCCTATCAGTATTAGTCGGACCATAAGCACTTACTAAAGGGTTATTACAGGGTGCTGCTATTCCGTTTCCATTGTTTGTATCTGTCACTTGGATTAGTTGATTTAAGTTTGAAATGGTAACCTTATTTAGTGTTAAAGGCTGCGTCAGTTTTTTATTCTTTTTCATAAAAGTCTTTTTAGTTAATTACGCTTTATAATTAAAATCCATTCCTTCGACAGTTACCCTGAAATTTTCGGCATTTTCTGTCGAGGCTAAAATACTATAACCAGATTGGAGGTCAAAGTCATTAGGAAACTCGATGGTATATTCAAAAGCTTCATCAATTCCTGATTTGGTCACGTTAGGAACTGGAATTTCTGTTATTAAGCGTTTATTTGAACTGCCATCCTGAATAAACAGGCGAATCATGCCTGAGGTTACTGTCACGGTCGATTTGAGCGTAATGGTGCGAATGCTGCTTCCCAGGTAAGTTGGAAACGAACCAGCGGTATATGCAGTTCCAAGCGTTCCGGTGCCGTCAAGGTTTGCATTAGCTGTTGAAATGCTGCAACGTCCAAATTGCCCTGTGTATTGTGTTGTATCAGCCCTGACACCGCTTGCGTAATAAGCCCAATTTAACCCTTCAGAAATTACATTAAAGGTTTCGGCATTTTGGGTGGAAGCTTTTAAAACGTAAGTTGATTTGAGTGATAAATTCAATGGAACCACTGCCTCAAAGGTTGGATTTGTTCCTGATTTTGTTATTGCAGGTACATTAATCTCCATTAAGAGATAATTGTTGTTGCCGCCATCATTCAAAAAAAGTCTTACCATACCCTCGGTGGTATTGGTTTGTGCTTTTATATAAACGTTTTTGATATACGTACCGTTGGAAGCTGCTGTCCAAACTGTATATAAAGTACCAGTACCGTCAAGATTGGTATTTGCGGCTGTCATGACCACCATACCGGTCTTTGCTAAATATTGTGTTTCTTCTGCCATAATTTATAAATAAAAGGTTAAGAAGGGTATTTCCAGTCCATGGCGTCAGCAATGACGGTGAAGGATTCGGCAACCTGAGTTGCAACAATTATTTTATACCCCGCCTGAATTTGTAAACGTTGAGGAAAAACAACCTTTCGATGAAAACTCTGAAACGTTCCTGACGCATCTACAGGAGGAACAAACACTTCTGTTATAAGAAATGTATTTGAAGAACCTGTGCCCGTATTCTGAATAAAAATTCGGATCATACCTTTTGTGGTATCGCCAATGGCCTTTATGTTGATTGAATCAATCACGAGTCCTTTCCAACCAGATCCGGAAGCACCTGCTGTTACAACAGAAAAAAGATCTGTACCAACAGTGCCTGAACCGTCCAATGCTGTATTGGCCGCATTGGCCAAAACCAGCCCGGTATTGGCGGTGTAATTGGTACTTTCCGGCCTAACCGATGTTGCATAATAAGCATAGTCCAAACCTTCCGCAACAACATTGAAATTATCAGCATTTTGGGTTGATGCTTTTAAAACATAACCAGATTTCAAATGATAGTTTAAAGGGATACACGTTTCCCACGAAGGATCTGTTGAAGATTGACTTGCGTTTGGAACGTCAATTTCCATTAGCAGCCTGGTATTTGCTGAGCCGTCATATATAAATAAGCGGATCATACCTTGAGCTATACTTGCGTTACCTGTATCAGTTGCTTTAATATAGACATTTTTTATAAGAGTGCCATTTGAGGCGCCCGTTATTACAGTTCCTAATGTTCCTGTACCGTCTAAATTTGTATTAGCGGTTGATATTTTCACCATGCCGGTATTGGCGGTGTACTGGGTTTCTGCTGCCATATAATTATTGAATTTTATTTCGGTTTATACTATAATATTTTTTAAGGGAAAGCAATGTTTAATCCTTCTGCTATTACTACAAAGCTCTCAGCGTTTTGGGTTGAAACTCTTAGTTTATACGTGTTTTCTAAAACATAGTCTACTTCCAGAACCGTGGAAAAAGCCTGTCGGGTACCTGAAGGAATAACTGCCGGTATTTCTATCTCAGCAACGATATCGGTATTTGTTCCGCCACTGTCTTCAATATATAACCTTACCATTCCTTTTGTAGTAGTTCCAATTGCTTTTATAGTAATTGTACGAATAAGTGTTCCACTTGAAGCAGCTGTAAGCACCGTGCCAAGCGTTCCTGTTCCATCCAGATTGGTATTGGCTGTTGATATCAACACCATGCCTGTATTATCAGTATAGTTTACCCTTTGGCCAATTTCATTTTGCCAAACATAAGCTAACTCGTTACTATAATAATAGGCATCAAAGTTTGGACCCATGCTGTCAAGTCGGTTACTTATGTACTGGGGATCTTCGATTAAAATCATGTTTTTTTGTTTACTGAAATGTATTCCTTTTTGAAACCAGTTTTTAAAAATGTGGACAACATTAGAATTGTTAAAAATGGCTTAAACGTGTACCAAACACGCACATAGTCATTTTGTCTTTAGTAAAAACCCCGTCTTTACGTAGGTTAATCCATGTGAAAATATAGGTCAAAATCTATCTGTTTAACTAAATATTTAGTACATTTACCTGCGCATTAACGTAGGCTTATTCTTAATTTTTCTAGGTGGTTAAAAAAGGAAGTATCAAAATTGTGCTTGCCGAAGATCATGCAATGTTCAGGCAAGCTCTTGCATCAATGCTTAATTTCGAAACTCATTTTAATGTTGTGGGTGAAGTTGGCAATGGCCGGGAATTAATGACTATATTAAAAAGTGTCGAACCAGATATTCTTCTCATGGATATTGAAATGCCTGTAATGAATGGCCATGAGGCTTTTCATTTAATACGTAAAAAGCATCCTGATTTAAGAATTATTATTGTAAGCATGTATGATGATGACGGGTTAGTTTCTGAATTTATATCAGCTGGAGCAAGAGCATACCTAACTAAAGATACCCCAATTGATCAACTTTTCGCAGCTATTAACAAGGTTTATAACGAAGGATTCTATTTTAATGATAAGACATCAAAAGCTTTAGTGACTGGCATGCGAAAGGAAAAAAACAATAATTCAGTGTTTGATGAACTTTCGTTAACCAAAAGAGAAATTGATGTTTTGAAAACCATTTGTGCCGGGAAAACAAATGTAGAAATTTCCAAAATGCTGAATATTTCAGCAAGCACCGTTGATTTTCACAGGAAGAACATCTATAAGAAAACAAAGTGCAATAACGTTGCCGATGTGATCAAATATGCCATAAAACATGGGTTTTTGAATGTGGGTTAGTTCTAAAAAGACCAAAATGTAGGATAATTGGAGGGGTTAACTCTTCCCTGTTAAAATTCCACCTTCACCCACGGCATAGCCTTCCTCAATTCTTCAACCTGTTGTTGCGTAAGTTGATTCCCGGTGAGTCGCAATACCTTAAGTTTTTTCAACCCGCGTATACTTCCCGGAATGCCCTTAAAGTTGTTCCCTGACAAATCAAGCACCTCAAGGCTTTTTAATTTGGCCATTCCCGTTGGTAAAATCGTTAATTTGTTTCCTGCCAAGGATAATTCTTTCAGATTTTTTAGCCTGATAATGCTGCGCGGGACTTCGGTAAGTTCATTACCGGCCAGGTATAAATATTCAAGCATGGCGCAATTAAACATGGGCGAAATAGCATAGATGTTATTGTGTGATAAATCAAGAAAATTAAGGTAATGTATATTGAATATACACGGGGGCGCTTCCGTCAGGCGGTTGTGACTTAAATCGAGCGAGTACAGGTGCGGGTACGAAGCCACCCATTCAGGAATTTCCTCAAATTGGTTGCGGCTCAAATTAAGCGTGCGCATGTTCGTGTTTGCCAGGGCTTTTTTTGGAAGTTTTTTCAGGTTGTTGCTGGCCAAACTCAAATGCTGGAGTTTATCAAGCTGAACCGCACGCCTTGGAAAACGTTTCAACGCTTTGTTGCTTAAATCAACCCGTACCGCATGGTCGCGTTCTGCAAGCGCAACACTCAAATCGTAAAAAGTAGCCGTATCGTACCGTGATATAAATGCGTGTTCATACCTTAACCCACAGGGTGAATGACCGATTTTTACTTTTTTTGCTTCCAGGCTGGTTATTTTTTTACCGGTTTCCGACTCCAGCATCAGGTTGTACAAATCATCTTCCATGGTGTGTACCGATCCGCCTGTTTTTGCAGCTATTTCAAGGTACTGCGGATTAACCCCGTCACTTTGCATGCTGCCGCAAACTACAATGCGCAAAGGCACCTTTATCTTATCAAGCAATTCCATGTCTTTTACACAGGCAAAATTGTCGGCAATCATGATCACATCACCGTGGTCGGGAAATTGTTCGATGGCTTTTATAACAGCCTCAAGGTTGTTTTCAGGGCCGTCACCTCCTCCGCCTTTTAACATGACCAGGTTGTACAAATCCACAATTTGCCCAATGTGGTTGGCCTCCTGGTGATAAATACCTCCCGTTGAACCAATAATTTTTTTATGGTCAGGCGTAAGATCACCGTCATTGAAAAGTGTAAAATATTTTATATACGACTTTTCAAAGTTGGTCACATGCCACAACAAAGCCTGGGCACCGTAAGCATACATGCTGCCGGTCCAGTCGGCCACTACCAGGGCTTTTTTCCATTCGGGATGACGTGAAAACACATCAAGCACTTTCTGGTTCCTGGTATAATTGTACTTCCTGATAAAATCATTTACTTCCGTTTCATACTTGTCAAGCACCGCTCTGGTTATGGTATCTTCGTATTTGTTGTTTTTTAATTTTTCTTCAAAGTATTCCGCCAGCAGTTTTGATTTTTCTTCAGTTGATTTATGACGAAGCGTTTCTTTTAATTCCTTTGGCAATGCGGGAATCTTTTCAATGGAGGCGACCGCTTCTTTCATGCTTACCTCACGGCTTTGTTTTTTATTGTTTTCTTCAATGAGGTGTTCAATGGTTACAGGTGTATTGATAACCTGTTGCGGTTCCTGTTTTTTATAGATGGGCGAATAATGGATGGCCACACCGTGAAACAAGGTGGTCACCTGCGCATCGGAAACACAAGTTGTTTGCAGTATCAACCGGAATCTAATGTTGGGGTCGTTCAGCAACTCATCTATTTCAAACAAATGGATAAGCCGGTTGCACAACAAATCGTAATGCATATAATACACACCAGACCTCAACGGATATTTTGAAAAAATAATGTCAATGCTGTCAACGTTCACGGTATCGCTTATGGTTGTCCATTTTTCGGTGGACTCATACGTTGTTTTACGCAACCCGTTTTTTAAGTGGATAATGCCGGCACCATCCGTTGGTGCGTATTGATACACTTCATGGTAACTGCATTTTTTTTCGGCAATTGGTCCGTACGACTTATGGTTTGGTAATTGTGCCGGGTCAAAAAGGGTTTGCGCCTGTATGTTTTGAAAGGCAAAACAACAGAGGAGAATGGGAAAAGTGTAACGTATCATGGGTATATTTTGCAGGTTAATGGACAAATTGAAATAAAGTAACCCGTTTTCATAAAAAAATATTAACCAAACCCTAAAATTTACGACTTACCTACTACCGGGCAAACCTATTTTGGTTATTTTGATGCCTTGCAAATTGAGGAAATTATAACTGAGCTAACCGGGCAAATGGAACATGAGCCCAATGCCGACCAATTGGGTTTGTTCAGGAGCCTGGGCAATTACCTTTTGTCACGCGCGCACCAGAAAATTTTTGTGCTCAAGGGGTATGCCGGTACCGGTAAAACAACCGTGCTTTCGGCTCTGCAACGGTTTTTGAACAGTTGTAATTACGATGTGGTTTTACTGGCACCCACCGGGCGTGCGGCAAAAGTCATAACAGGTTACTCGGGCCAGCCCGCCTATACCATTCATAAAAAAATATACCATGCCGAAGACGCTGAAACCGGTGCAGGAAGTTTTGCGCTGGGGCACAATGCGCATAAAAATACCTTTTTTATTGTTGACGAAGCGGGCATGGTGGGCAACGAAGCGGGCATGTTTACCGGTACAGGCCGTGCACGCCATTTGCTGGATGATTTAATTGAATATGTTTTTAACGGTCAAAACTGCCAGTTGATATTAAGTGGTGATACGGCACAGCTGCCACCGGTAGGCAGTGCCAAAAGCCTGGCTCTTGATGGTGAATTTTTGGTACGCACCTATCATGCCGAAGTGCATACGTATGAATTATGGAACGTAGTGCGCCAAAAAGAACTGTCGGGCATATTGGAAAACGCCACGCATTTACGCGAAATGCTCAGGCAAAACGAGTGCCGTATACCGGAATTGCATTTTAACGGCACCGATTTTCGCAACATAAGCGGTTACGATTTTCCCGAAGAACTGGAAAACGCTTACAGCAAATACGGGTATGAAAATGTTTTGATCATAACCCGCAGCAATAAAAAAGCCAATGCCTACAATAACCAGATACGAAACCGCTTGTTGTACCGTGAACACACACTTGATGCAGGCGACCAGGTAATGATCATACGCAACAATTATTTCTGGAACAAACAGTTTAAAGGCCTGCCGTTTATTGCCAATGGTGACAACATGGAAATACTGCGCGTTAGCAAAGTCATGGAGCGCCACGGATTCAAATTTGCCGAAGCCGAGGCCGTGATCACCGGTCAACAGGAACAACACCAGAGTGAATTTTTGTTTTTGCTCGATACCATTGCCATTGAAACAGCCAGCTTAAGCAGTGAAAAAACAAAAGAACTGTACCAATCGGTATTGAAGGAAAAAATCATGAACGGGATGGACCATCCCAAGTTCAAGGTACTAAGCGACCCTTTTTTCAATGCCCTGCATATAAAATTTTCCTATGCGGTTACCTGTCACAAAGCCCAGGGCGGACAATGGCCGGTGGTATTTATTGATGCTGGCGCTCCGCTGCCCGATATGGACATGACTGAATATGTACGCTGGATGTATACGGCCGTTACGCGCGGGGTTGAAAAAGTTTTTTTTGTGGGTTATGCGAATGCTGACAGTATTTAAAGAACTTAAAGCCGCAGATGACACAGATTTAATAAAAATAAATTACCCGTGTCATAAAATTTTTGTTGATTTGCAAATAGCTGTAACAGACAACATACAGAAATTATTTGTCATCTGTGTTGATCTGTGGCAGATAAAGAAGAAATTTTATGGCAATTGTTTCGATACATGATTTAAAAGTTTACGGTTACCACGGTTGCTTACCCGAAGAGGCGGTGATAGGCACTTTGTTTAAATTTGATATTGACGTGGAAACCGATTTTAGCCAGGCGTATGAAACCGATGATTTGAAGCACGCGGTGGATTACGTGGAAATTGTGCGCATTGTAAAAGAGCAAATGGTCATACGCAACAATTTAATTGAAACAGTTGTGAAGCGCGTGCTGGATAAAATACGCGAACGGTATCCCCGTGCCGGAAAAATTACCGTGAAACTGTACAAAATGAATCCACCTGCCAAAGGCGATCTGGAAAGCGTTTCGGTAATGGTAGAGGGGTAAATTTGATACACAAGTAGAATTCTAACCTCCGTATAATCAACGCTCCATACAAATATTTTGCCGGCTTAAGGAATTCCGTATTTTTGTGTCCCTTTTACAGGAATCAATTCAAGTCAACTCCAATTGATAAATTACACATTGATACTTGTAAATTGAATAAGGTCCTGTAGCCGAGTGGTTAGGCAGAGCTCTGCAAAAGCTCCTACAGCGGTTCGAATCCGCTCGGGACCTCAATACATGACAAAAGAGTCGCCCTTACGGGCGACTCTTTTCATTTGTGGGATAAACGAATGAAATTCTATTTCAATGAGGCTATCCCACAAATGAAAAACAGCGCTGACTTATGTCATGTTGACTTCAGGCCTGCCCAATGCGGATATCACGAAGCCAATCTGTTTATACTAAAACAATAAAATCAGGCTTTGAACAAGGTTAATCACCATTTTCAAAAAAACAATTCCCATATTAAGAACCGGTTCTATCTAACCATTTAAAAAAACCATTACCGATCTTTTTCCCCGATTCACCGAATACTTTCCTGCATGCTTGGTATTGAAGTATAGATTTGCCTGCTAACTGATTATGTGCAGCGGGAAACTTTGAAAACATCAGGCAGCGAAAGCACCGCAACTCCCTCCTGCCTCTTCAAATCCCGAACATCATTTAAAAAACCATATAACAATGAGCCGTATACTGACACAACGTTCAATCCGGTTCCTGGAAACATACCTGAACAATGCATCACCAACCGGTCACGAGTCAAGGGGACAGGAACTATGGTTGGATTATATATGGCCTTTTGTTGACGACCACTTCCAGGACAATTATCTCAACACAGTTGCTGTAATTAATCCTGAAAAAAAACTACGCGTTGTGCTTGAGGCACATGCCGATGAAATTTCATGGCTTGTAAACTACATTGATAAAAAAGGTTTTATTTATGTGCTCCCAAATGGCGGTGCCGATTCGATTGTTGCGGTGGGCAAGCACGTAAACATACATACTGACAAAGGCCTTGTTCATGGTGTATTTGGCTGGCCGGCCATTCATGTACGCAAGGACATTGAAGACCTTTTCCCAAATGAACAGCATTTGTTTATTGACATAGGCGCTTCAAGCCAGCAAGAAGCACACGATATGGGCGTGCGGGTTGGCGATGCTATTACTTACCTGGACAGCTTCTGCATGCTTAACAAATATTACTTTTTAGGAAGGGCGCTTGATAACCGTATTGGTGGATTGATTATTGCCGAAGTTGCCCGCCTCGTCAGAGAAAACAATATACACTTACCTTTTAGTCTTATGCTCGTTAACGCTGTTCAGGAAGAAATAGGTTTATACGGTGCCAAAATGATTGCTGACAGGCTTAAACCCGATGTGGCCATTGTAACCGATGTAACGCACGACACCAATACGCCCTTCATTAAAATGGACAGGCATGGCGAAACGATTTGCGGCCGGGGACCTGTTCTTGCCATTGCTCCTGCCGTACACAAAGGACTATTGAATCTTATAAAACAAACGGCCAGGAAAGCAAACATTCCGTACCAACTTGTGGCCATTTCAAGGAAAACCGGAACAGATACCGATGCCATTGCGCTTTCAAGCGGTGGTATAACCTCGGCACTCATTTCTCCACCCTTACGCTACATGCACACGCCTGTGGAAATTGTTCACGTAAACGATGTGGAGAACTGCATTTTACTTATGCTGGAAACATTAAAAAACCTGGACCCCGAAATCATGCGTAGCGAAAGAAGAACTCCATTTATTTCTGAATACGAAAAAGAAAAACTGAAAATCTAATCTGAGTATATGAATGTTTGTGAAGCCTTGCTGGACATACTTGCCGACTATAATGTAAAATACATTTTTGGAATTCCCGGTGATGCCATCAATGAATTGATTGAAGCAATTCGGAAACAGGATAAAATTAAATTCATTCATGTAATGCACGAGGAATCGGGTGCATTTGCAGCTAGTGCGCAGGCTAAATTAACCGGTGAACTTGCTGTTTGCGTTGGAACGGCCGGCCCCGGAGGCATACATTTGCTTAACGGTTTATACGATGCCAAAATGGACCATGCACCTGTGCTGGCTATCACGGGACAGATCGAAACGTCCCTGATCGGAACGGCCTATCAGCAAGAAGTAAATATACAGGCATTGTTTGAAAATGTCTCTGTGTACAATCAAACCATTTATGATGCTGCACAAATGCCTGAGGTTGCTACGTTGGCCATACAGGCGGCCCTGTCAAAGCGAAGCGTATCGCATTTAAGCATACCATCCAATGTTGCCGTGTTAAAAGTGCCCGAATATAAACGTCAAAAACAAATTATTCACAGCAACGTCTTGATACGGCCCGGTGAAGATGAGCTGAAAAAAGCTGCAGCCTTGATTAATAAGGCCGGTAAGCCCTGTATTCTTGCAGGAATCGGTGCAAAACATGCGGTGAATGAACTGGAGCAACTGGCAGCATTAATCAAGGCCCCCATCATCAAAGCGCTTCGTGGAAAAGATATTTTACCGGACATTCATCCATACGTCATTGGCGGAACAGGGCTTCTCGGAACCAGGCCATCGCTCAACGCCACGCAGCGTTGCGATTTGTTTATCGTGGTGGGTTCTGATTTCCCTTACCATGATTTTTATCCATCGGCAGGCGTATCCACCATACAGGTTGACCACGAACCTCACCATATAGGAAGGCGGCATCCCGTTGATGCGCCTTTGATCGGTGACACAAAAATTACACTTACAGAACTGTTAAAACTGGTTGATGAGAAAACCGATGATTCCTTTTTGAAAAATGCGCAGAATGACATGAAGGAATGGCTTGCCGGGCAGGATAAAATTGAATTGAGCGCTGATGACCCCATTCACCCGCAGGCAGCAGCACGGGCCATTGGCGAACAATTATCGGAAAATGCAATCATAGCTTGCGATACCGGTACAATTACTGTTTGGGGAGCCAGAAACCTCAGGTTAAAAAACGGGCAAAAATTCACGCTTTCGGGCGGCTTGGCTTCAATGGCCTTTGCACTGCCTGCAGCCATTGGGGCGAAATTATCTTATCCCGACCGGCAGGTCATTGCACTTTGCGGTGATGGTGGTTTTGCTATGCTGATGTGTGATTTTGCAACAGCCGTAAAATACAACCTTAACATAAAAATTTTTGTTTTCAATAACTCAAAATTGGGATTGATTCAAATGGAACAGGAAGCAGCCGGGAACCCGGAATTTCAAACCAGTCTTCACAATCCGGAGTACGCTGAGTTCGCCAAAAATTGCGGGGGCGATCGTTTTACCATACGAACCGCTGCCGAATTAAATGAAGGCATAAGCAAAGCACTTGCATCAACAAAACCAACCGTGGTAAATGTATTCGTAAATCCTGACGAACTAACCTGGCCGCCACGCGTTACCATGTCGCAGGTACTTAATTATACCAAAGCCAAAATAAAAGAATTTTTTGCTTAATATGAGTACATGGACCAAATCTATATGGGAAGATACGGCTCCTGAAACAGGAAGCTTCCCGGTTTTTGAAAACGATACCCATGCCGATGTTGTAATTGTTGGCGGTGGCATTACAGGCATAACTGCCGCCATGCTTTTAAGCGAAGCGGGAAAAAATGTGGTTTTACTGGAGGCGCAAAAAACAGGGCTCGGTACAACAGGAAATTCCACCGGTAATTTGTATGCAACGGTTGATGAACATTTATCGCACATCCAAAACAAATGGAGCATAGGCGTAATGAAGGCTGTTGTACAGTCAAGGGCCGCGGCCCTTAACCTGATTGAAAACAACATCAACCGGTTTAAAATTGATTGCGATTTTGCGCGACAACCGTTTACTTTTTTTGCAGAAAGCCTGGACAATGAAATTGAAAAGTTTATTGAAGACGAATTTGAAGCGTTAAAAGAAGCGGGACTCAATCCGAAAATTGTGGATGATGCAGGATTACCGTATAAAACAGTTAAAGGGTTGCGTGCCGAAGGGCAGGCACAGTTTCATCCGTTGAAATATGTGCGGCAGCTTGCCCAACATATTTCCGGGAAATGCAGGATTTTTGAAAACAGCCGGGTAATTGAAATTGATGATGAAAACGGAATTGTCAAAACTGATCAGGGCAAGGTAAAAGCAGGCAACATTCTTTTGGCCACCCATACGCCTGTTGGCGTATATAAGGTGCATCTTGCATTGGCTCCATACCGCGAATTTGGCGTTGCAGCGGAATTAAAAACCGGTGAGTTCCCAAGCGGCATCCACTGGGGATTAAACCACCCCAAACATTCCATTCGCATTTTTAAACAAGCGGGAAAAAATTATATAATGGTCATTGGCGATAAATTTAAAACCGGCCAACATGGAGACACTAAAAAATATGTTGAAGGACTTGAAAATTATTTGAAAGATCGCCTTGATGTGTCCGAAACAAAATACATTTGGGGTGGCCAACATTACCGTTCTGCTGACGGGTTGCCGTATATTGGAAAACATGGCAAGACAACATATTTTATGACGGGTTTTGCCACCGATGGTTTAATATACGGGACCCTGGCTTCTATAATCGTATCAGATACTTTGCTGAACAAATCCAATGGATGGCTTGAAACATATGATGCTGACCGGTTCGCCCCGTTAAAATCGGCAAAAGATGTAATAACCGAAAATGCCAATGTGGTATTGCAGTACATGAAAGACACCCCCTGGAATGTTGATGCCGGATCATTAAATGAAATCAAAGCAGGCGAAGGAAAAATAATTTTACAGGACCAGGAAAAACTTGCGGTTTTCAGGGATGAAAAAGGCGAAGTCCATATTGTTTCGGCCGTATGTACGCACATGAAATGCGTGGTTAACTGGAACCAGTCAGAAAAAAGCTGGGATTGTCCCTGTCATGGCAGCCGGTTTCGTACCGATGGTAAAGTAATTGAAGGACCTGCCATTGCTAATCTTCCATACAAGAAAACAAATAATTAATAACCTATGGGAATGTTGTATACTATAATTGCATTATTTGCCATTGCGGCAATAATTGGTATTTATTTAATATCACTCGTGTTACAAAACAAAGAAACGCCAAAAGCCATTGCTATTGTACATGGATTATTTGCTGCAACAGGCTTGGTTTTATTAATCATATACATGATAAACACCGGGGCCGATCTGGTGCAGGTAATTGTTTTGTTTGCCATAACGGCATTGGGAGGCATTGTGCTTTTCGCACGCGATTTAATGGGTAAATCGTTGCCGAAAGCATTGGCCCTGGTACACGGCTTGCTCGCGGTAACTGCATTCGTTTTTTTGCTGGTTTATACATTCAATAAAGCATGAAAAGCAAAGCCAGCATTAAAGGACATCCCCTTCACCCCATTTTGGTTTCGTTTCCAATCGCTTTTTTTACGGGTGCCTTTTTACTTGACATACTGGCTTTTTTTACAGCCGAAAAAAGTTTTCTCCAGGCCGCAATTTATGCGGAAACGGGCGGACTTATTTTTGCTGTTATGGCGGCTGTGCCGGGAATCATTGACTATGTTTATACGGTACCTCCCAAAAGTTCTGCAAAAAAAAGAGGCGCCAAACATGCGCTCATCAATTCACTTGCGGTTATTGTTTTTTTGACCGCGCTGCTTTTACGGTTAAAGGGGGAAATAAATTTAATTGTTCTCCTGTTACTTGACCACTGTACACACCGTGGAGGCTCGTTGGCTGACGGTGCCATGATTTGTGAAACAGTTCAGTGTCCATGGCACGGCTCGCAGTTCAATACTAAAACGGGAAAAGTGCTGGCCGGACCAGCCAAAGAAAACATTCGTGTTTATACATTGACGAAAGAGGGCGAAACTACTTTATTAATGCTATAAATTGTTGAATGTAAATTACACCCTCACGCCTATTACACACACATCATCGGTTTGCTCATAGTTGCCTTTCCATTTCACAAATGCCTCATGCAGCATGGTTTTTTGCTTGTCCATTGGATAGGTGTGAATGCTTGTAAGCAGTTTCTGGAAATTGACCAGTTTCATTTTTTGACCTTTATCGCCTCCAAACTGGTCGGCAAAACCGTCAGAAAATGTATATATGGCGTCACCCTCTTTTAATTCATATTCAAATAAACGGAAAGGTTTTGCTTCACCACTGTACCACCCAATAGGTTGCTTATCGCCTTTGTATACGTTCATTTGCCCGTTGTTTATGATAACCACCGAATGGTTGGCTGCAGCAAAGCTCAGTTTCTTTTGCTCAAAATCATAACAGCAAATGCTTGCGTCCATCCCATCTTGTGATATGTCACGGTTACCGGGATTCAACTGCCGGGTGATGTTTTTTTTCAATTCATCTAAAATGGCGTTGGGCGCCTGGATGTTGCGCTCAACCACCAGTTCGTGCAGGTTACTAATGCCCAGTAAACTCATAAACGCGCCCGGGACCCCATGGCCGGTACAATCGCCTGTAAAAAGCCAGGTTTTTTTATTTTGCGTGTAACACCAATAAAAATCACCGCTCACAATATCTTTCGGCAGGTAAAGAATGAAAAAATCGTATGCAAGACGCGAGCCCGGAGCTGCCGGAACATTCCGGAGAAATGCCTGGTTAATGTAGTCTTCGCTGCTCAGCAGAATGTTTTGGATCCGCCTGGCG
>DASPJQ010000886.1:0-11096 GCA_035628535.1 Flavobacteriales bacterium
GTGCCGTCAGCCACCAGTATTGACCCGGCCGTTGGTTCAACCAAATTCTGGAAGGTCAAACTCCAATGCGGGCTTCCGGTAAGCACATTGGTCAATGAACCGCCATTGTTGGGGTCCAGTATGGGCGTGCCCGATGGAGCAAAATCATTCAGCAACGCCAGCAAATTCTGCGCGTTCTCAATTTCCTGGGTATGGCACAAACCGCTTACAGGGTCTTCACACTCACCTAACGGTATAGGGGTATACGAAGTGCCGTTGTAATACTCAACCATTACGGTACGGCTTACCGTTGCACCGCTTGTGGGGTTCACCACGTCAACGCTGAACTGCCCGGGTGTTGACGTTGGCAGCAGGTTGGTGAAAAACACGGGGTCATAGGTTATGGCCGATGAAAAGGTAATGCGTATAAGGTCGGCAATGGCGGCACCCGAGCCATCGTAAATATTGAACACGGTGCCTGCTGTTACTTCTTTCCAGAAATAATCAACCGAAGCGCTCTCGGCCGGCAAATACCAGCTCAAATGCGCATTAAAAATATCGCTGAAGGTGTTGGTGCCGTCAAAATCATTGTCAAGGTCTTCACCGCCCGCTTCGTACAAATCGCTTTCCGTATCGGTGTTTTCATCGTGCTGGCCCAGCGCGTTGAGCAATGCGCCCATGTCATATAAATTATCATTGGGCGTACACACATCGGCAAATGGCGTGCAGCCGTCAAGCGTTAAATCAGCCGGGGTGGTGCAAGTGCTGCCGGTCAGTATAACCTCAACGGTGGGTGTTGAAGGGTTACCGTCATCAACGGTCACCGTCATGGTATACGCGTTTGCACCGGTAACCTC
Organism: Flavobacteriales bacterium; assembly: GCA_035628535.1. Lineage (GTDB taxonomy): Bacteria > Bacteroidota > Bacteroidia > Flavobacteriales_D > UBA2798 > DASPJQ01. The sequence continues at coordinate 837 of DASPJQ010000886.1, forward strand.
AAACGTTGGCGCGCCAACAATAAACCAGGTTGAACCGTAACCGGTCCAGGTAATGCCTGCGCTGCCGGGTATAACCAGCGTATTGGCGCAATCATTGTACGTGGCGTTGTCAAATGTATAAGTCAACGTAAGGTTAGCGCCTGAAAGCGCTGTGTTGTATGTATAGTTGTCAAATGGTGAACCGGTTGAACTTATGACATCGTACAGGGTTGGTGTAAAATACCCGTCACCGGTCAAATCAACGCTCCCGGTAAGCAATGAACCGTCAACCGCTTTGTGTTCCAGGAAATGATACAGATCAAATGCGTTAGGGCACAACCCGGTAGCTTCGTAAATGGAAGCGGCTGCGCTGCCAACATGGTCAGCTAAATCAGGAATACCAAACCTGCGCGTTTTGTCTTTGTACAATTTCCAGCGCTGCGCGCTGCAGGTTTGATAGGTGGTTGTATGGGGGGTGAATGAATTGGTTGAAATGGATGTATAAGGTCCACTGCCTCCCCAATCAGGAACTGAAGTATAATTAGTCAGATTGGTAATTTTGGTAAACCCTACAGGCGAACCTTCAAGCCCGCTGAAGGGGAACCAGTAGTCTTTGCCTATACAGCCTGAATACTGGCAGGTGGTGCTTGTATTGTACCCGCTTGGCGAACAATCACCATAAAACTCTTCCATCATGTGGTGGTCGGCCAAATACTCCTGTATTTTTTGTTTCATGCTGTAGTAAAGGCTCTTGAACTGGGCCCACTCCTCGTCTTCTGTTCCGGCATCGCTCGCAAAATTGTATGTCCCGCCTGAATGCAGGCAGTTGGTAAAAGCATCGGTACCGTAATGGCCCGCACAGCGCGCATTGAGCGATGCCATTTCATACATGGTACGATACGTAGGTACCGAAGCATCATAAAAATAATTGGCAATGCTGTCCTTCATCATCTCATACCCGTCAAGTGTTCCGCAGTAGGAACCGTTACCGTAATACCGTACAGCAACAACTGCCTGTGCCGAATTAAAGAACGGGTCGTTTACCAGTATGCTCGGGTCGCCACCGGTACCGGTTGGATCGGTCAGGTCAATGGTTGCCGTACCCTGTGGCACCGTTACAGCCGCTGCATCGTCATACGTTTCGGTAGCCAGTATCAAACTGTCGTATTCTTCGTTGGTATACGTGTCGCCACTCACGGTAGCGGTAGTATTGTCCATATCATCACACCATTCAAAATAACAGTACTCGGGATGGTAACCCACCAATGACTTGGCCCAGGTTGGCTCAAAGAAATACACAAAGTCTTCAAGGTCGCTCAGGTTTTCCGGTACAGTTTTCAGGCTCCCGTCAGCATTTGTTACCAGCAATGCAGGATCGTCAATTGGCGGCTCATACACGCCCAATGATAGTGTAACGCCCACATAGGACTGGGCACCCAATTCATCAGTATACGGTATCAATGGTTCTTTGTACCATTGGTCAAGTGCGGTGGCCAGGTTATAACCCAGCAAGTTGCTTTGGTTGTATACCGAAACATAAAAATCAGCCGTTGACGATGGGCTTACACAACCGTACTGCCCACCGGGACTCACATCAAGCAGCATTTGCCCGTAACGCGCTTCGCATAAACTGGTGTATGAGCATGGTTCAACGCAGGCGCTGTATAACGCGTCCCACTCCACCTCGCGCGCCAGCATGGCATCAGGGTCCGAATCAAGGTTAATGTAAGCATCACGCTCACCCAGTTCAGCTATTATTTCGTCAACACATTCCTCGCAGCTCACATCACAATCGGTGCTGGCCACAGCGTTTTCCACTTCATACTCTTCAAAGTCGCTTTGCGCAACGTAACAGTCGCCCGACAGCACATCAGCGGCATACATGGCAGCATAATAATCAAGCGCTGCTTTGTTGATGGATAATTTTTTATAAATGCTGTATTCGCCTATCGGTAAGTTGGCAAAAAAGTCATCGCCTGCTGCATCCAGCGCTTCGTTCACACCGGGTATGCTGCCGCAATCGTTTTCGTTCATGCTTAAAAATGCCGAATTGACCGTATAATTCAGGTTGGCCGCAAAACCGGCATCGGTCATTTCATTGCCGCACGCATCTTTTACTGACAGCTCCACATCGTATACAAAAGGGTAACAAATGTCGGTAAGGCATGAGTCGGTGTATTTATCATTCACAAGCGTGTATTCAAAATCATGGTTACCGGCACTGGTAACAATATGCGAGCCGCTATAGGTGAGCGACATGCCATCAGCACTTATATGGTTGTTGTCGGCCGCATCGTCAACATCGGCCGCGTTTGTTTTATTTAATAAATCAACCGTAAGTGTTGATGCGTGCACATCTTTCAGTTCATTGTTGGCAATGGTGTCTTTCAAATACTCCAGGTTGGTGCTGTTGGTACCGGCAAGGGCCGTTGCAATGGTGCGGCCCTGCATGTCCATATAGGTTACACTCACCTGGCCGTTGGCGTCAACCACTGCATTTTTTTTGTAGTGCTGTGCGTTTCCAACATCGCTGCCAAACACGCGGTCAAGCTGCTCCTGGTGCGGCTGCCCGTAAAAATACTGCGTGGCATGCCCGCTGGCCATGGTAAAATCAACGCCTACGCCCGTCTGCATACGAATACGGCCCGTATTATCGGGTGTATAACGCACCAGGGTGAACGGGTAACCGTTTGCTTTGGGAATATAATTTTTATGGGAATGGGTAATGTTGTTGTTGGCCGAGTAATAACGCTCGGCCCCGCTGGCATCATCGGCCACGGCCACATCGGGTAAACATCCGCTGGCCGGGTCAAGGTCAAAGTTATGCGCGCCATATGGTGTATTCAACGCGTTCTGGTTAAAATTCGGGTACAGTTTTATGTAATCATCGCCCGAAGGAACAGGTAAAAAGTTAACGGCTGCACGGCCTGTACTGTCATATACCGTTTCGCCTACAATGGCATTGTTGTCACTGTTCACTTTGGTCACCATTTGCCGGTTGCGCAGGCTCCCGTCAAAATAACTTACAACATCTTTGCGTTTGCCTTCTTCGGCAAAGGTTGCCTTCATTTGCCAGTTCAGGTTTTTTTCATGTGATTGTTCTATGTGATACCGGTGGCCGTCATAATCATCAACCGTGTTGGGCAATGAAAGCGCATCGGTGCTCCAGCGTGAGAACGTGTATTTGTCTTCATCATTGTTGGTGGCGTCACCATGACTCACACCGCGTATGCGGTACAATAAAAACCCGCGTTCGTACAGCAACGGTATACGATAATGCTGGTTGGTGGTCGTAACACGTGTGCAATTCAATTCAAAATCGCGCAGGGTAAAACCAATGCTGGCCATGACAACGGAATCGTTCACGCCACCGGTAATGGTTCCCTTGTAATTGTTAATGAACGTGTATTCCAACTGGTATTGTTCGGCCCCGGTAAAATAGTCCCACTCAATTTCCAGCTCTTCATAATCGGTACCAACGGCATCAAGGTTAATGGGTGTGTTCCTGAAAATGGTTGGATAGGTTGAAAGGTCCATTTTAAACTGGCGTTCGGCCTTAATGCGCACATCCAGGTAAAACAAATCGGGTACTGATGCGGCTGACAGGTTGGAGGATGTGCCGTTATCGTATACGTTCAGCAAGCGCACGCGCATGCGGTGTGCGCCCGGCACTTTGTATTTTATATGGTCATCATAAGGCGAGTCGGTGGCACCATTGTACTTCACCGGTAAATTAACGTAAATAGCGGGCTGCGTTACAAATGCACCACCTGTATACGTTTGGTATACTATTTCCAGTTTAAACAGGTAATCAAGCGATGAACCGTGCTGGCGCAGCAAATGGTAGTCAACCCCGGCCTCAATCCAGCCGTTTACATCAACGTTGTTAAAGCTCCAGGTAGTTGAAGCGCCCGAAGCCATTTCACTATAACGCTGGTCAGATAATTTGAGCACTACCCCCGGTCCAATGGTTGACCCATCGGCCCTGGTGGTGTATTCTTCAATACCCGCTTTTGCGCTGAATGAAAGCAGCGCTGCTAAAACTGTAAATAAGGTTGTCCTTACCATACCTTTTATTTTTTTACTGTGTTGTACTGGTCAATGAATTCGTAAGCTGAAAGTGATTGGGCAAGCGCCCATTGCTTCCCTTTTTTTATGAGCAGTTTTGATGCACTGAAAAGGCCTTCTTCCGGTTCGGCCTTGTTAAACTGATAGACTATTTTGACCCTTGGCCGTATCTTGTGCCTTATACCTGACTTTTCAATGAGTTCAACCTCGCGGTTGTACAACAACTCAATGCTGCTGATCAGGTACTTTGCCGTGTCAACAGCCACCAGCATACGCCCCACCTCGGTGTCTTTCAATTCCACATCGTAAGTCCTTAGGCCGTTATTTCCCTCGGTGCGGGTTATTTTTTTGGCAAAATGGGCCACAGTGCCGGGGTCAAAATGTTGCTTTACCGGATCAAAATAGCCGTTGTTTTTTTTGATGAGCACCACTTTACCGGTATCGTCCCTGACCAATAACAGGTCTTTTTCAAGTATGAATGTATTGCCCAGTAACGAATAATACACGTTGTTGCCCTTTTTGCAATACTTGCCCCTTGCCTTTTCAGCAACCACGTTTGACGTATGCGCATGAAAAGCCTGGTAGGTCATGTCCAGGTTAAGCATTTTACTCTCCTTCATGACCACAGCACATTCTTTCAGGTCATTGACAAATGCGGTATGAATGGCCGGAACCTGTACCGGTTTGCCTTTGCCCGCCAGGGCAAGTGTTAGTCCAAGCCTTACGGCCATTGTTAATACTGGTGTTACCATGGTTCAATATAAATGTTCAATTATAAATTATTAATTGTCAGTTTGCAGTATCCGGATCCCGTTTGTTTAGTTGGTTGCTTAAATGGCGTTAATTGTGTGTTCAAAATTGCTGGCCGTTCTGTCACGCCTCCTCCACCGCGTCTTGTGTCTTGTGTATGGCGCCTAACATCTCCAAACTAGTTATCATCATTCACCTTTTGCGTATTGTTCCTGCTTTCCTGTATGGTCATAATACCCTTCTCCGTTTCTTTCTTTACCCGTATCAGCGCGCCTTCTTCATCGTATTCGTAAAAGGTTGCAAAATTGCGTTCGTCCAGCTCGGCCCACAGGCGCAGGGTCACCGGGTCGTATACAAAGGATTTCATGCTGCTGTTGAACGGGTTCACGCGTATATCATCAATCCATGCCGTTTCACCGCTGCTGTTGGTGAATTTGAACCGTATGTTATCAACCGCGGTTGACGGCACTACAAACACGATTGTTACCTGCTGCCAGCCGTCAATAATGTTGCCTGCCACGGTTGATTGAGGCGTAATAACGGTGCCACCGCTGTTGTGCGTAATTTCAGGAGTAATGCCCGTATAGCTGTGTATTTCATCGTACGCAGGGTTGTCAACTTTTATCCAGTAGCTCAACACCATCCTGCGGTTGCCCAGGTACGTTTGCGGGGCAAAATAGCCGAGCAAATCGGCTTGTTTTACCGTATACGGCATGTCGTTTGACGTGTTGCCGGGCGATGCGTCCATCAGGTCATACGTGGTTTGTACGTTAGATGAATTGCTGATCTGCAACGAGTACCTGCCTGAGTGCGATTCATCGTCCACAATCTTATTGTCGTCATAATAGTCGTAGAAATCAAAGTGCTCTTTGCAGCATTCCGAAATCACTTTGAAATCATAGTCTTCAAACCCGTCAAAGGCAATTTCATTGTAAGAGGTGTTTGATCCAACGGCAATGGCCAGTTTGTTGTTGTAACCGTATACCGCTCCCGAGTAGCGTTCCAACGCATCTTTGTTTTCAATTTCATTGCCATATGGATCGTATTTGGTTATTTCGCTCGACCAGGTCCAGTTGGTGGTGTTCGGTGTCCAGAATTCGGAAACAGGTGCGTCCCAGAAATCGGTGAACGAAGTGAAATACCCGTCATCACGTAGATTAATGTAATTGTTGGACGATGACGCATAATTGACTTGCGTACGGCCTGTCAATGGCAACCACTGTTTTTGCGGCCTATACGAACCGCGTATGTTGTGGCGGTAAGGGTTTACTTCCTGCTCAAACAACGCGGCACATGCATCAGGTTCGTCACACACAGCATTAAAACAATTGCCCTGCACATTGCCTTTAACACCTATGTACAAAGGCGTTCCGGCAAACGATGCCAGGAAAATATACTCGGTTGGCGGGTTGCACATGGTTGCCGGGGTAATTCCAACATAACTGGCGCCATCCATGTCGCCCCAGCCCACCCCGCCAGGGAATGAGTTACCGGGCATTAAACGGAATATAAGGTGGCAAAAATTTTCCGCACTCGGACCAAACAAAAAGTTGCCTGACATGGTTGAACCTGACGGTCCCGCATTCTGGTAAACCGGGTCGCCACCAAAACCTAAATCGGTAATGAACGGGTCGGTAATGGATGTTGGCAACGTAGTATTGCCTACCACATCAAAATACTGGTGCGTGGTCATGTAATCCATGAAATCAAGCAGGAACTGGAATGCAACGGGATCAGGCGTACACTGGCATGTTCCAAGGCTCATGGTTGCTTCCTTGTCACAAAACGTTCCCCAGTTCTGGCTGAACTCAGTGGAGCTGGCCTGCAAAATACGCACAGGACGCGGTACGGTTGATGTAAGGTTAATCGCATCAAACAAACCGTCAGGCGGCACCACATCGGTATCTTCTAACGGGTTGTCCATTAACGTTAATGCGCCTATTGGCAGGGTTTGAAGGTTACGCCTGCCCGAACGGATTACTTTAATGCCTACACCGCTTGCATTGGGCAAGGGCTGACCATCTTTATCAATCAGGTAGGCTGTTGTATGGTCGTTATCGGTATCCCATACCCAGGCCCTGGTATGCACCATTGAAGAAACGCTTGATGCATAAATGTACACTTCATCACCCGGAACCAGGAAAATATTCCCGGCTGACTGGGTGAACGCAGCATTTCCTCCGCTCAATGTTTCAGTAACTGTCATGCCAATGTTCTTGTAGGCCTGGCCCATTCCTTCATACGCCCAGTGTGCGGGGTACGTGAAATTGTAAATGGGATCATCGTAGTTATTGATTGTTTTGGTAAGCAATACTTCGCCTGTTTGCGCATCGTAAGCCAGGTTCTCGGTTGATACCTTTGACCCGAGGTCATAGGCAATTGTTTCACGTAAAATACCGCAACGGTTTATGACTTTGGTGTTGACTGCCGAGCGGAACACGGTGCGTTCATGGCTGTACCCGGGGAAAACGGTTGGAACCGGTATAGGGAATAAAGCAGCCAGGAAAACGGCCAGGTTGCCTTTGGTGCTGAAACCTTTCACATCACTGATGGATTCCCTGAAATCAACAGTGAAATCATATTCCATGCCCACATCGGTATAATCAACCGTATTGTCAGGATTGATTGCGATAACTTCATTGTCTAACGCCTCACGGGTATACGTAATGGCGCCCGGTCCCGGTAAAGTAAGCGTGTGCGAAATAGTTTCGGTGGCATATTTGTACTCAACGCCCGATATGTATTCGGCTTTCCCTTCCTGGTAAACCCACTGCGCTTTCGGTTTGCCGTGCATATCGTTCAATTCAACCAGGTATCCCTGCGTTGCGGTCATGTAATTTTTTACATCAAGTTTCAGCAGCGTGCCAAGCAAACCCGATTTCTTTTCAATGGGTAAAATACCGGTACGCTCCGTATAGGTCGGGAAATCTTTTGCCGTATAAAATTCGCTTACGGAATAACCCGTTGCATTGACCGTGACATCGGTTTTCGCAAGGTTTCTTACTTTAACCTTGCTATAACCTACCGATGGCGAAGGGAAAAACATTTCACCAAAGGGTTCTTCAAGGTAACTTACTTCATCGGGCGCAAGCAAATGTTCTTCGGTTGAAAAAACCGGGCGCCTGAATACATTCTCATCGCCACCGGGCTGGGGTTCATATGTGGCTACCCCGTTGCTTGTGCCGCTGCCATTGCCCGCACTGTCATAAAAATATTCCTGGCCGTACCGCGCGGTTTCATAATCTGAAGAACCGCCACCCGTCATGTTTTTCCAGTTGTCATACATGGTAATTTTACTTACCCTGCAGCCCCCACCGTATTTTTTGTGGTTTGAATCGTATAAGCGTATCCATGACTTATCGGCCTCAAAGTAGCGGCCATGGTTTTTCAACCGCTGGTCGGTGCCGGGGCCCTGGAACAAATTAATGATCTGGTTAATGATGCTGGCATTGGCAAGGGCATTCAATACATCAAGTATGCCTCCTGTTGGATTTACACCTGAAAAATCGCTGTAAGCCAGTTTAGGATTATGAATGCGCCCGAAATTCCATGCCGCTTTTGAAATGGGATTGGTGAAATCCGATGAATTATCGTCTTCAACAATTTCGGTGAGTTTTATCCAGCCGCGCGAGTTGGAGTATTTGCCAAAATCGGTTCCTGCTACGTTTCCAACCGAAGCATATCCCGAAACATAATCACACTGCCCATCGGTTTTTGTTGCGCCAAGGGCGGTAAGGAAGCGGAAATACAACAGCCCTCCACGAATGTCCTTCAGGTAACGTTCGCCAAAATCGGCATCGTTAACCAGGTTACCGTCAACCGTGTTGTTTATATCAACATAAATGTAATTGTTATAATTGTTGTTCCCGTCCTCAAACAATTCTTCTCCGGGTGAAGCATCTGCATTGCTGTCACTGCAGCCAACCACTTTAAACATTTGCATGGCTTCCTTATTTTGAACATAGGCATAATCATCGCTTTCGTAATCTATGTTAATGCTTCCACCGGAAGGTATTTTAATGGAGGTGAGCGACCAGGCCGCAGCACGTTTGTTGATATCAGTTCCCGATGCGTCCTGGTCAACGTATGGATATTCAGCAGGGGTCAGGTCATTGGCAATGCCGCAACCCGGGCTTGCCGGCATGGGTTTGTAATTGCCCCAGCGGTCATAACTTTTAATGTTATAAGCATAATTCATATCCTGTGAGCCGTTATGATCAATATCGGCATAGGTGAATTCATACGCGTGCAATTTACCCTTACGCGATTTACCATATGTAAAAAATATTTTTTTAAGCGTAAGTTTTCCTCCGGCTGAGTTAATGTCGGTACCGGTAGTGCCGCCATTTTCATCAATCAGGGCGCCATCGTTATTGTCAACACCCGGGCATAATGAATAATCATAACGGAAGTGTACTTTTTTTATGGCCTCGGCATTGTTACCAAGGTTATTGTAGTCAGGCGCTGAAAAAAGGGCAATACTGTCAAGCTTGTACATGCTTTGGGTGCCAAGTCCGCCTGTTTCGCCTGCGGTCTCAGTAGCATCTTTGCGCGGTGATGAATAAAACACCGCTACATGCGTTTTCGTTTTTATCTTTTGCACATAAAAAATCTCTTTTTGCCCGTATACAACACTGGCTTTCTGGTCATCGGTTTTTGACTTGAGCCCCTCGCTGTAATAAGCATTGCTGTAAGGCGTACGCCATTTGTAATTGGCAATGGTGGGTTGAATGCCCGGAGCTGTTGCGTTGGTGTTGGCATCATAATCAAAATAGGTATAGTTGCCAAGGTCGCCTTCGCTGGGCCCGCGTATGCCGTCAATGTCAACATAGTCCTGCGAAATAATAGCGCTGAGCATATATGAATGCGCATAGGCAGGTGTTGTACTCATGCTGTAAAAATTGTCCTGCCCGCTGGCGTTGGAGGTTGACGCTTCGGTTCCAGTATAGGAAACCAATCCGGTTGCGCAGCTTCCTGTGCCGTTGACAGCAAACGTCATTTCCTTTTGCGATTTATTGTATGCAGGAACGCCAAATACATAACGTACTCCGTCATTGCGCAAAACGGTTATTTCACCAATGTGGTGTCCCTTGGCATTGATGGACGCATAATCGTTAAGACCGTAATTGGGCACCTCGCTTTTTTTAAGGGTGTAAATGCAATTGTTGCGTTTCATGCGGTTGGCGCGTTTCAATTGGCTTGAAATGGTGGTGGTATTGCCATAGGTGTCCTGGAATTCGGGTTCCAGTATGGCATCATACCCCATAGGGGTCATGTCATAACGCACCGCAGCGCCACCGCCCGTATTGGCGTAAATGGGATCACCGTCAACACTTTTTTCGCCCAGTTCTTTGAAATATACATTCTCGTAACGGCTCCCGGCCGATGGTGCGGCATAGTTTACTTTGGCAAGGGCATTGTTATAATTGATCCATTTGGAAGTTTTGGATGTATTGACGTTTA
>DASPJQ010000887.1:0-7398 GCA_035628535.1 Flavobacteriales bacterium
TGTTCCGCCTAAAATTGTGGAAAATAAAGATTATGCGTGGCTAACTGAACCTGAACGCGAATTGTTCATTAAAACAACCGGGATCGCAAGGCGAAGAATGGCCGAACCGGGGGTTTGCACCAGTGATTTGTGCGTGGTGGCGGCCGAAAAAATAATGGCCGACCTGCATATTGACCGCAATGAAATTGATTTGCTTATTTTTGTTTCACAGTCTCCCGACTATTTATTCCCTGCAACATCCATTATTATTCAAAACCGGTTGGGCCTGGGCAAACATGTAATGGCTTTTGATATTTCACTTGGCTGCAGCGGTTATGTATACGGTTTATCGGTTGCAGGCAGTTTGATGGAGAGCGGAAAATTCAGGAAGGCTTTTTTAATGGTTGGTGACATTTCCACCCATGCGCAGAATTATAAAGACAAAAGCGCATATCCCCTGTTTGGCGATGCCGGCACCACTACCTTGCTTGAGTATGCTGACAACAGCCTGATGAGTTTTGTACTGCACAGCGATGGGGCCGGCTACAAAGCCATTATCAAGCCTGATGGTGGTGTTCGTTCGCCCATTACCGTCAAAAGTTTTGAGGAAATGGAATACGAAGCGGGCGTTGTGCGCACCACAAACAATATTCACATGAGCGGTCTTGACGTTTTCAATTTTTCAACCACCGAGGCCCCTGCAAGCATTAAAGAGTTGTTTGCGCTTTGCAACATAACCAATGACGATATCGACTATTTCATTTTTCACCAGGCCAATAAACTTATGAATGAAACCATTCGAAAGAAACTGAAAATTGATGCTGCCAAAGTTCCTTATAGTTTGCAGGATTTTGGCAATACCAGTTCGGCCTCCATTCCCATTACGTTGGTCCATTGTTTGCGTAACGAATTAAAAGACTCAAAAAAACGAATATGCATGTCGGGTTTTGGTGTTGGGTTGTCATGGGCCAACGGCATTATGGACCTTGATCATGTTTATTGCCCAGAAGTACTTGTAGCATGAGCGAAAAAACATTAAGCGGGAAAACGGTTTTAATAACAGGCGCGTCATCCGGTATAGGAAACCAGGTTGCCATTGAATGCAGCAGGCAGGGGGCTACGGTTATTGTAACCGGGCGCAATAAAAACCGGTTACAGGCAACGTTTGACCAGCTTGAAGGAAATAATCACAGTTTAATTACGGCCAATTTGACCAACGAGGACGAACTTAAAAAATTTGTGGAACAACTTCCCAAATTGAACGGTCTGGTTCATTGCGCGGGCGTGCTGCATACCTATCCCATAAAATTCCTGAACCAACAAAAAATCCGCGAAACGTTTTCGGCCAATTTCGATATGGCAGTAATGCTGGTTGCGCAGCTTTCGACCCAAAAAAAAATTGAAAAGGGCGCTTCATTTGTTTTCATGTCATCGGTTTCAGGAAAATACCCGCATAAGGGAAACTCACTTTATTGTGCTTCAAAAGCCGCCCTTGAGGCTTTTAGCAAAACTGTTGCCCTGGAGTTCCAGCATTTACTTTTACGCAGCAATTGCATATGTCCGTCAATGATCAAAACACCCATGTATGACAAAGCCGAAGAGGGCATGAGCAAGGAATTGATGGATGAACACATTGCCAAATACCCGCTTGGCCTCGGTTACCCGTCAGACATTGCCGATATGGCTATTTTCCTGCTTTCAGAAAAAAGCAGGTGGATAACCGGTACCGATATAACCGTTGACGGAGGCTTTATGCTTGCAAAATAATGGAGAAACAAGAGAAAATATCAGTTGTCATACCCGTTTATAATTCGGCCGGATCGCTGGTTGAACTCATTGACCGCATACATGCAACCCTGTCACAACTCAATTACAGGTATGAGGTGCTCATGGTTGATGACTGCAGCAAAGACAACAGTTGGGAAATAATTTTGCAATTGAAAGAAAAGTACCCGCAGCACATTAAAGGCGTTCAACTGGGAAAAAATGCGGGTCAACACATGGCCATTATTTGCGGTTTGAACCTTACCGATGGCGATTTGATTGTTACCATGGACGATGATTTGCAGCACCCACCGGAGGAAATACCCAAATTGCTTACCAAATGGGAAGAAACCGGTTATGATGTGGTGTATGGACTTTACAATACCTCAAAAGGGCATGGCAAAGCAAGGGGTATGGCCAGCAACTTTGTCAAAAAAACATCAACAAAATTCAGCGACAATTCCTTTGGAAACGGGTCGTCTTTCAGGTTGCTTTCGCGTAAACTGATTGATAAGCTCATTCGCTACCCGCAGCAATTCGTTTTTATTGACGAAATTATTTACTGGTATACAACCAAAGTGACGGGTGTGCAGGTGCGGCATGAACCACGCAAGGCGGGAAAATCAAATTACAATTGGTTTAAGCTGTTCAGGCTGTATTTGCACATTGTTGTGCATTTTACCGCATTGCCTTTGCAGCTCATGGTTTGGGGCGGCCTTATTTTTTCAATCATTTCGTTTTTACTCGGTGTTTTTTTCATCGTAAAAAAAATGGTATCAGGTGTTTCGGTTGAAGGGTATACTTCATTAATGGTGGTTATTACGTTTTCAACCAGTTTAATGCTGGTATGTTTTGGTACCATTGGCCGTTATATTTACCAGGTGCATCAAAACCAGAACGGCAAGCCGCCTTATACCATCAGGGAAATCATTTAAATGATTATTAAAGGGTATAATATTACATTAAAACGCCTGACCCATGATGATATTGAACTGGTGCGCCAGTGGCGAAACTCCCAAACGGTTTCGCGTTACATGGAAATACGCGATGAAATATCATCCCAGCAACAGGAAGAATGGTTTAAAAAAATAAATACCATTGAGCACAACTATTACCTTATCATTGAAAACGACATCCCTGTTGGACTCATCTACGGCTCAGAAATTGACTGGGAAAAAGGGATAACCGGCAATGGCGGTATTTTTTTGTGCGATGAAAAGCATTTTCATACCGATATTCCGTTGCGTGCCGCATTTGCCATAATTGATACAGGTATTGCCCTGGGACTTAAACACCAATATGTAAAGGTACTGCGTGATAATGCCCGGGCAAAATTCTTCAATAAAAAACTGGGCTATGAAATTTTACCTGGTGAAGAAAAAAACCTTAACCAAAAGTATTACCTTGAGGCCGGGCATTATATGAAATGCACACGTGCGTTTAAGAAAGTCATGGGTTTTGAAAATGAAAAAGTGCATTTATGGTTTGATGATGTTGCAAGCCCGGTTTACCGGAATATAGTAAAAATGCACAACAGGCAGGACCAGCAAACACGGCAAATGGTTGTTATACATACATGAGCGGGAAACAAAAAATATGGTATTCGCACAAAAACAAGGCGTACACAGGCCATTTCCCGGCTTATTTTATTCCGGCTGAATTCCCCTGGGTTGCCCAACTGGAAGCGAAGTTTCCTGAAATTGAAACGGAAGTGACCCGGTACCTGAAAACCCATGCCGATGAATTAAAACCGTATTTCAACAAAGACCTGGTGTCCAAAAAAAACGCCTGGCAATTGCTTACGCTTAAATTCTGGGGCGTTGAAAACAAAAAAACCGTTGCCGGGTTTCCGGTTTTATCAAATGCCATTAACGCCATACCGCACACGGTTACGTGTAGTATAAGCCTTATGGAACCGCAAACCACCATTGTTCCGCACATTGGCGACACTGATGCTGTAATGCGCTGCCATTTGGGTCTTGATGTTCCTGCCGGCTTACCTGCCTGCGGAATTAAAGTGAATGATGTGGACAAGGCATGGGAAAGAGGCAAGGTGCTTATTTTTTGTGATGCTTATATGCACAGCGCCTGGAACCATACCGACCAAAGACGTATCGTTATCATATTTGATGTGGTGCATGATGTATTTAAAGACCGGTATAAAAACATTTGCAACGAAACACATGCGTTGCTTTGGTTGCAGAAAAAAAGACAGGATTCGCCATTTTTCAATAAGTTGCCAGGACCTGTATTGGGAATTTTAATGCGCCTTCGTAAATTGCGTTACGCCCTTTTCGGCATAAGGGAACTCAATCTTTAAAATTTACATGCTTAATAAGCCATTCCAGGAAACGCTGCTTAAACCCAGGTACTTCGTGTTTTTTTTTCGGTTTTCTTTTTTTACCCAGTTGTTTCATGTCAACACTGAACATAAGCGGGTACCTGAACGTTGGGTTCCAAAACCACTTGAAATGCCGCCTTATAAAACCCAGTTCACTGCCCGGGAACTTGGAAATGTCCATTTGGGGTTTTAAGGTCTTTAGTATTTTGAAAAATTCCCGGTAGTTTTCTCTTTCTGTTTTTTTGTCGCCCCACTCCTTGTACACATCCATGCCAATATGAAAGGTCAGGTTCTTTTCGGTAAATAAAATAGGGTTTCCGGCCAGGGTAAACAGGTTGTAAAAAAGGTCGTTGCCGGCAGGGGGTACACCCAGGCAAACGTTTGCGGAGGCAAATTTATTGATAAGGGAAGTTTTGAAAACAAACGTATCATATCCCGTATGGGATTTTCCGGTTTCCGAAATTAAAGCAGCATAATCAAACTGTTCGAGGTATTTTTGACTCACCCGCCTGCGGTTTATAACAATGCCATCGTGCCCGCTTGCCATTATCTTATCAATTACATTATAAAAATGTTCTGACGGTATAATGTCTATGTTGGTAAAAATCACGTAATCGGTTGTAAGCAGGGGAAGAATTTCTTTTAAAAAAGGAATTAAAAAAGGAAGGGCCTTATAGTTTTCAAACCCGGGTTTGCGGTTTAAGGCGAGTTCGGTATAAATAAACCTGCTGCCTGGTAATTGTGGTTCACCCCGTTCAAAAGCGCTGAATTCGATAAAACTGATGTTAACGTTTGCTTTTGTACGCGCCAACGCATAACCAATACTTTCAAAAGTAATTTTTTGTATCTTGTTCACCGAAACGTTTTCCCTTTCGCTAACGGTATTGAGTATATGTGTAAAGGACGCCAATGGGTATATTGTTACAAATTTAGCATTTTTTGACTTAATTCGCGGGCTGATGAAAAAACCGGTTTTCTTTCTCCACATCCCGAAAACGGGAGGCACTACCATGCGTGTAGTTTTAACAAACCAATACCGTTTCACTACCCAACTTGATTTTGATAATTTGCAAACATCATTGGAGTATGACTATACTACCCTGCAAAAGAAAAAAATAAAGGTTGTAAAAGGCCATGCGCACCTGCAAACGATACAAAAGGAATTCAATCTTCCCACCATTTCGGTATTGCGCCAGCCGCGTGAGCGTTTGATTTCACATTATTTGTATGTACGCACGCTCAAAGAAAACGCTGATATTGCCGGCATGTCGTTAAAAGAAATGCTGCATGAAGGTGTTGTTCAAACCATGGATAATTGCATGGTACGCTATTTTTGCGGCAGGACCGATAAACCGTACGGAGCGGTTGGCCAGGAAGACCTGGAAGAAGCCCTTGAAAATTTATATACCCGTATTGACCTTTTTGGCGTACTGGAACATTTTGATGAATTTATGGTTGATTGCAGCAAGTTGCTTAACTGGAAACGTGTTTATTATTTTAAAGAAAACGCGTTCAAAGGCAATAAAAACCTGCTGGTGCCCGATGAGGAAACAGAGAAACTGATTGCGCGTTACACCCGTTTCGGGTGTCAATTGTATGCTGTGGCCCGTGCAGAAGTGGAACAGCGTATAGCAGATAATGCCGATTTTTATGAATCTGAAAAAGCACGCATTAAGCGGTGGAACCGTGTGTACAGCACGTTTAAGCAAACAAAACGTATATTTGGTCTTAAATGAACGACACCAACTTGCATTTAGGAATGGACCTGGAAAGATTGTGTGATGAGCAAATCGTACCTGACCTCTCAAAACGCATCCTGAAATCGGCCAAAAACCGCATATTGCCGTCTTTTTTTATCGCTGGCGTTGAAAAATGCGGGACCTCCTCGTTATTCAACTACCTGTTACAACATCGTTCAATTATTCCCCCACAGCGCAAGGACACGTATTTTTTTTCCAATAACAACCGGTACAAAAAGGGAATTGATTTTTACCGCGCTTTTTTTGCCCATAAATATTACCAGAAACTTGCCGAGTTGAGCAGGGGCAATAAAACCATAACGCTCGACAGCACGGCCATTTATTTTGATTACCCGCAGGTGCCAAAACGCATACACGACATGTTTCCCGGCTCAAAAGTTATTCTTATGCTGCGTGAACCTGTTGCGCGTGCCTGGTCCAATTACAACATGGCCGTAAAATTCGGGTTTGAAACCTTGCCGTTTGAACAAGCCATTGATATGGAACAGGAGCGGGTAAAGTGGTTTGAAAATTCGGTGTATAACAAAGGGCATAATTTTGCCTTCCAGCGTGTAATTTACAAGGCGCGTGGTGAGTATATCAACCATATACCAACATGGAAGAATTTTTTTGGCGATAACCTGTACATTGAATTTGCCGAAAACCTGGCAGCCAGGCCGCAGGAAACGTTCAACGGTGTGCTTGATTTTTTGGGACTCAAGCGCCAGCAGGTAAATTTTGAAAAGGTGAATGAAGGCAGCTACACGTCAAAGCTGAACGAGACTACCAGGCAACAATTGACAAAATATTATCAACCCCTGAACCGGCAACTGGCCGAATATCTCAACATCGCTCTCCCATGGTAAAGTATGATTTCGATCCGCGAAAACTCCTGTTTAAACAGTATTTGCGGTGGCTACCGGCACAATTAGGTCTGATAAACAAAGGAGCTTTTATACTGCAAATTGATGAAATACGCAAAACAGATATTTTTTTTGCTTCGTATCCAAAATCGGGTAATACCTGGCTCAGGTATATTATGGCGGCTGCACTCAGGGGATCGGTTGATATAGGTATTGACGAGTTAAAAATGGTTGTGCCCGATGTATATATTTATAAAACCAAAATCAACACTACACCCGGGCTGCGTTACATTAAAACACACCATGCCTTGTTTAATTATTACCCGCGCACGGTGTACATTTACCGCAATGTGTTTGATGTGGTGGTATCCTATTATAACCATGCTTTCAATAAAAAGCTGTTTAAAGGGTCCCTTAAGGAATTTGTTCATTCAGATTTTCGTTCCAGGTATTTCGGGTCCTGGGCCAGCCATGCAGGCGCTGCGCTTGAAGCGAAACACAAAGGTTCCGACCTGTTAATTTTACGGTATGAAGATTTACTAACCAACCCCGAACCGCACATTGCGTCATTATTGGCGTATACCCGCATTCAAACGCGTTTGACACCGGCCGAAATTGCCGCCATGACCAAATTTGAAAACCTGCGCGACACTGAAAACAGGATGGGGAGTTTTTTTATCACGGGTGAAAAATTTTTCAGGAAGGGTATGCA
>DASPJQ010000888.1:0-2254 GCA_035628535.1 Flavobacteriales bacterium
TTTAAATAACTATGTATCCAGCCGAGATAGTAATACCCATGAAACAGGACCTTACCAGTGCCGGTTTCAGCGAACTTCAAACACCTGAAGAGGTGGACAAAGCCTTAAACAACATGACCGGTACCGCATTGGTTGTGGTGAATTCGGTTTGCGGTTGTGCCGCTGGCGCTTGCAGGCCAGGTGTAAAAATGGCCCTGAAAAACGATAAAAAACCCGATCATTTATACACGGTGTTTGCAGGTTTTGATACCGAAGCCGTAGCGCAGGCGCGCAAATATTTTTTGCCTTACCCACCTTCATCGCCCAGTATAGCGTTATTTAAGAACGGAAAACTTGAACATTTTGTAGAACGCCACCACATTGAAGGCCGCAGTGCCGAAATGATTGCCGAGCATTTGAAAGAAGTGTTTAACGAGTACTGCTAGTTTCTCTCCTTCTTAAAAAACCGTCCTATGCATAAATTTTATTTATTGCCTGTACTTTTATTTGTTTGCATTAACCTCAAGGGGCAGGTGTATGATGGTCCTGAAAGCTGCGAGAAAGATTACACTGACGGTGGGGTATTTGTTTCAAACGCCAACGCAGGCAATATTGTGAAATTAATGCCGGGCGGCAACCTGGTTTCGTTTGCAAGCGGTTTTACCAGCGGGCCGCATGGATTGGAATTGATTGGTGATACGCTGTACGCCTGTGACGGAGCAAATATTGTCCTGGTGAATCGTTCAACGGGCGCTTTTATCAATACGGTGAACCTGGGCGCCAGTTTCCTGAATGGCATTACACACGTTGGTAAAAACCTTTTTATTACCGATTTCAGCGCGAAACGCATCTACCGGCTGAACACGGCAAATAATACCTTCAACGTATTTGCTTCAACGCTTACCAAAACGCCCAATGGTATAATTTATGACTATCTAAACAACCGTTTGGTGTATTGCTGCTGGGGATCATCGGCCCCGGTTTACGAAATAAGTTTAAGTGATTCAACCATTAACCTGCTTGCAACAACGGCAACGGCCAATTGCGATGGGATTGCCATGAACTGCCAGGGCGAATTTTTTATAGCATCATGGTCACCAAACGCAATTAAAAAGTATGATCCAACTTTTTCATCGTCAACAACACTTTCGTTGAGCGGAATAGGGTCACCGGCCGACATTTATTTCGATCTTGTTGACGATACCCTGTATATTCCCAATTCAGGCAATAACACTGTAACGGAAACCGACCAACCATCGTGTTTTAATTCCGTGGAATGTTATTGCGGTATTATTGATAACACGCAAATTTATCCCAATCCTTTAAGTGATCATTTAATCATTGAAAACAATGGCGGATTTGAGTTATTTAAAATGATTGATGCAAGGGGTCGGGTTGTTTTTTCTTCAGAACTGGCAAACAGTATTAATTCATTTTCGCTTGAAAATATTTCACCGGGTATTTATTTTGTTCACCTGTTATCGGGTAAGCATGTAAGGACCATAAAAGTTTGCAAGGAAAAATAATGAGGAAGCTGATCTGTTTTATTTCGTGTATTGCGCTGGCATCCTGCGGATCTTCAACAAAAGAAGAAACAGGAAAAAAGGAAAATTCGTTTAAATCAGAAAGTATTTTAATAGACGATTCAAGCTTGCCATTTGGCAATGACAGCATCCCCATTGTGCTTGAAAAAGTGAAGCTGTGCAAAATGATGGATACCATAACCGAGGACACCACCGTTCCGCCTTGTGACCACCGGTTAATGCGGTATTTTGCCAACCATGCCGAGCCGGTTAAAGACGGGTTCCTGGTTGAAATAAAACCAAACGTATGGTCAAAATGGTTCCTGGTTGTTGTAATTGCACGCAACAAGAACGGTGAATATTACAAGTCCAATGCCTTTCACGGTCAACTACTCGAATTACGCACTACACAAACAGGTCCGTATGACATGATCATACGGTATGTTGATGCCGAAGTGGGCACTACCGGCAGAGCCGGAACCGTGGCCATTTTGCATAAATGGAATAAAACAAAATACGATCCCGTTGACGTGGTTGAGATCAATGATTATTATGTGAAACCCGAATACAAGGATTCACTGAACGAAGTTTACCTGAAAGAATTTGTGTGGGGGTACTAGGGAATTTAAAAATTCAAGATTGGGAGATTTAGAAATTCACAATATTCAAAAATTTAATAGTTAGCATTCTTAATCTTGAATAGTTTAAATTTCTAAATTTTAAATTGTGAACAAAGATACCCGCATAACCAT
>DASPJQ010000889.1:0-2235 GCA_035628535.1 Flavobacteriales bacterium
GCGGTTTGTATGGCATGATGCAGGGCCGGGCTTTTAATAAAACGGTTGTTAACGAAAAAAAACTGATCGCCCCTTACTTTTTTGCACGATTCGGGCTTAAATACATAGCCGTGTATTTTAACCAACGCTGTTTCGGTTTCAACCGGCACCAGTTTTTCATTGAGCGATTTGCCAAAAAAATTCACCAGGCGCTGACGTAAGTTGGACACATTGAGGTGAAACAATTCATCACCATTATGGGTGAATGTAAATTCAATATCGGGATGTACCAGCACCACGCGTTGGAATTCTTCAATGATATGACGCAGTTCAACCTGGTCGGTTTTCAAAAAATTCCTACGGGCCGGCACATTGTAAAACAAGTTTTTCATACTGAATACCGTTCCGTTTACCGTTGAAACAGGCTCTTGCTTTACCACTTCGCTTGCTTCCACCATAACCAATGTGCCCAGGTCATCTTCAGCGCGTTTTGTTTTTACTTCAACCTGTGAAATGGCGGCAATGGATGCCAGGGCCTCGCCCCTGAAACCTTTGGTGTGAAGATTAAATAAATCGTCAGCTTTCCTGATTTTTGAAGTGGCATGCCGTTCAAAACACAAACGGGCATCCGTTTCATTCATGCCGCACCCGTTATCGGTGACCTGAATGAGTGTACGACCGGCATCTTTCACCACCAGTTTAATTTTTGTAGCCCCCGAATCAATGGCGTTTTCCAGCAACTCCTTTACGGCCGATCCCGGCCGCTGAATCACCTCACCGGCAGCAATCTGGTTGGCAATACTATCGGGCAATAATTGAATTATACCGGCCATACCGCGCTAAAATAAGGCTTATAGCATTAGCAAATATGTAAAAATTGGTTAATTATTGACCATTTATTCATGTTAACCATTTGATTGTTAAAAACATAAAACCTTATGCCGTTTACCTGCGTATGCAGCAATTAATTTAAGGTCCACTAATTGCTTATTAGTTGGCCAGGATATAAATCATTTAGGTATTTTTTGATAACATGCGCATTGTACTGGGTATTTTTTTACTTATTTCTACGCTTTTGCTTTTTGGCGAACCATTTTTCAATGAAGAACAATCGGGACATTTTGCAGATAAATCCATTCTTCCTGTTCCTGAACCTGAAACCGGTTATTCCAAAAAAGCCATAGCCTGGGCCGACTCGCTTTTAAAAAAAATGAGCATTGATGAAAAAGTGGGCCAGTTGTTCATGGTTTCGGCTTATAGTAACCGTGACACCGCGCACGAAAAAGAAATTGCCGATGCTATTAAAAATTACCACGTAGGCGGCTTGATATTTTTTCAGGGAGGGCCGGTAAGGCAAGCCAGGCTTACAAATAAATACCAGGAAATGGCTAAAGTTCCACTGTATATTGGCATGGATGCCGAGTGGGGATTGAGCATGCGCATTGACAGCACCGTGCGTTACCCGAAACAAATGGCCCTGGGTGCGGTGCAAAACGATACGCTCATTGAAAAAATGGGCATCCATATTGCCAAAGAATGCAGGCGCCTGGGTGTACACATTAATTTTGGACCGGTGGCCGATGTAAACAACAACAGTGCCAACCCCGTTATAAACATCCGTTCATTTGGCGAGAATAAAGATAAAGTGGTGAAAAAAGCAATTGCCTATTATAAAGGCATGAAAAAAGAAAACGTGATGGCCTGCGCCAAGCATTTTCCAGGGCATGGCGATACCGAAACCGATTCGCACATTGGCTTGCCTGTTATCAACCACTCCAAAGAACGGCTTGATACACTTGAATTATTTGCGTTCAAAAAACTGTTTGAAGCAGGAATCCCATCGGTCATGGTCGGTCATATGTCCATTCCCTCATTGGACGAAACGCCCAATTTGTCATCGGTGTTCAGCAAAAAAATTGTGACGGAATTAATGCAGCAAAAAATGCGTTTCAAAGGACTGGTGTTTACCGATGCGTTGGGCATGCAGGGGGCATTAACCATCTATGAACGCGGTGAAGTTGAAGTGCAGGCCTTTTTGGCGGGCAACGATGTTTTGTTGTGTCCCGATAGCCTGGGACTGGCCTTCAACGCCATGAAAACGGCAGTTATTGAAGGCAGGATATCAAAAGAACGCCTTGAGTACAGTGTAAAAGCCATTTTGCTACAAAAATATACGAGCGGTTTATACAAGAAACAGCCTATAAAAGAAACCAATCTGGTTGCCGACCTGAATGATAACAAGCATAAGGCGCTGGC
>DASPJQ010000890.1:0-4273 GCA_035628535.1 Flavobacteriales bacterium
CTATACAAGAACAGGTTAACGGGTATTGCAACCGTATCATTGGCGAGCTTGGCAATTATTATTTTGCAGAAGCGCCTGATACGTTAGAACAGGTCGTGTCACGGTTACTCAAGGAACGGAACCAAACGCTTGGTGCTGTAGAAAGCTGTACGGGCGGTAATATTGCACGGTTGGTGACAAGTGTTCCCGGGGCCTCAGAACTGTTTAACGGCACTATAACCGCATATGCCTATAGTGTGAAGGAAACTGTTTTAGGTCTTGATCATGACATACTGGTAAAAGAAGGTGCCGTTAGCGAATGGTGCGCCATTAAGCTGGCTGAAAACGGCCGTAAAATTCTCAATGCCGATTATTGCGTTTCAACAACCGGTATTGCAGGGCCGGGAGGCGGGTCGTCAACCAAGCCTGTTGGCCTGGTGTGGATTGGTTTCGCTTCAAAAGCTAAATGCTATGCAAAAAAATTCATTTTTGGTGACATGCGTAATTACAACATTCAGATGGCTTCGGCTGCAGCATTGAATATGTTGAGGCTGGAATTGCTGGGGAAAATTTGAAAAACCGTTGTTCATTATGCGTTGTTGGTTGTCAGTTGTCGGTTAATCGGATATACTAATCGCAAATTAATTCCGTTAATCCATTAAACCGCGAATTATGCATGGATGCAGGGCTTTTCTTGTAGTAACATGTCTTTTTTCTATTAAACAAATGCATGCACAAAACCAGCATTCATTCTATATAGTAAGCAACTACACGTTTATGTGCAAAATCATCCACTGCCAAAGCTGACGTATGAAGACGCATTGAGCGGGCTGGCCACCGGCAATGGCGGTAACCTTCGTTATACTACAAAGCAGATCCCGTTGCTTTCAGTCGGATATTTGTTTAGGCGTGGTATGCGGAAAATTAAAGGACTGGGGTTTTATGGTGGGCTTGAACTGAATAGCGCCTATTGGGAGAAGCAGGTTAAACGGGATGCCGGGTTTTATGAATATTATTCCTGGTGGGGTATATATTCGTACACGGGCATTGAAGCACGCACTGTGTTCACATGTTATTTGAATGCGGACCTGCATTACCATGTGAATAAATTTGTGTTCGCGTCTGGAATTAGTAGTGTTTTAGTTGAACAAGAATTTAACAATGCCTACATGAATGATGCGGTTTTTTTTTATGACCGCCTCTTGTATTTACGCGTTGCGTACGATTTTACGGAATCGTTTTCTGTTTATTTGAATGTAAGGACATTTCTTTATACGGAGTATTATTCACGGCCGTTTTAATACAGGACTAGGTATGCAATACAATTTTGCGCAAAATCGCTGATCAGTCCGCAAATTCGTTGTGCGCCCTGGAAAAATTTTCGAAATTGAGAATTCGAAATTTACTATTGCCACTTAATGCAGCCAATTTTGTAACTGAACTCTGAACATACTGTTTTTTCTTTCACCGTTGCGGGTTTCCACGTTCCCATCTGCATGAATGCATTTGCGAGTTCACGGTGTGTTTCTGCGCTGGCTTCAAGCCCGGGAAACTCAACTGAAATTATATTGCCCAGGTCAGAAATCGTAAAAAGAATGCGCAGCGAGGCCGCAAGGTTTCCATTTCTCTCTTTTTCGGTACTTAGTACGGGAATTATTTTGCTTTCGGTAAATTCACCGAATTGCTTAAAATTAAGCGGCATTTCGGCCAGCATGTCTACTTCGGAAGGGGAATAAATTTTTTCGCAAGGGTTTTGAGAAAATGCTGTTGGTGACAGGAAAACAAAAAGCGGCAGCATCAGAATTTTACCCTGGAAAAAAAATTGAAAATTGTATTTCAAATAATGAAATTTCATTATCTAAAATCCTCACAGGTTACCATTTCTTTCCCTGCTTCAAAAAGTGCTCAATAATTTTATCCATCTGGTCGGCTTCCAACTGCTTGGCCACAATCTTTTTGTCTTTGTCAAGAAGGAATATACGAGGGGTTGAAATAATATCGTAAAAATTACGGTAATTCAAACTATTGTAATCCGTTTTTCCTTCTGCAACCAATTGATGCGCGAATTTCTGTCCATCGCCTTCGTATACTTCTTTTGGTACGGCCACGTTCACAAAATCTTCCATGTGGTTGGCCTTGATGAATTTTTTCCAGGCGGTGCTGTGGTCCTGGCTAACCGAATATACGCTTACCTTGTTACTGCCCTTGTATTTTTTCATGAGTTCGGCAAATTTTGGCAACTCGGTTTTACAGTGGCCGCATTCCGGATCCCAGAAAACAAGAATGGTATAATCGGTTTTTACATCGTACAGTTTTTTCCAGGCCATGGTAGAATCAGGGAGCGTAATGGGTGTTGCGCCTATACCGCAAATACACGGAGCAATTTCATCGGCACGCTCAATTACTTTTTTCAGTTTGTCATCTTTCAGCCACGTTGCTTTTCCTTCCTTATAGTACTTGTTCACCAGGTAAACAAACACCTTGTCAAAACACATGATTTTTGAAGTTTCCGAATCATACGTCATTTTATGACATACATATTTGAACTGTTCCTTGCTTTGTTCAAACTTGGGGAACAGGCGTTTGATTTCGGCAATAACGGTATCGGGTACCTGCAAAATCATGTCCTTAAAATATTTGTCAACCTTGTTGTGAAAGAAAGGGGAGCGCACCATGCGGTCGTCACTGAAGTCAAGGTTGTCAAAATAATGCGCGTGGGCATATTTATATGCCCAGGCCGAGTCAACCGGGCTTCCATCAGGATTTTTTGGCGGTTCGGGAATTTCAATGTCCAACGACAGCTTGATGAACTTAGCTGTAAGCGATGTGGGGTTGTCGGTAATAAATTTTTGTTGATAGGCTTTTACCTCCTTGTCCAATGCGGCAAGTTTATCTTTAATGGCTTTTAGTTTAGGGTCATCCTTCTTAAGATCCTTGCCTTCTTTGCGAAGCGGATCGGCCAGGAGACGTTTTGAATTGATGAAATAAATATAGTCGTAAAACAGTTTGTTTTCTTTCGATTCTTTTACCACAACTTTGTTGACCAGGTCTGCTTTGTCCGTTTCAATCATTACCGGTTCATTGTTGAGCACGATTTCAAAATACTTGCCTGAAACAACAACGGCATAAAGGCCCGGATCAAATTTCTTTTTGGTGCTGAACTGGAACTCGCCCTTAGCGTTGCTTTTTGTAGTATCAGCATAATACAATTTATTGCCGTAATAATTTGCCAGAAACACAGTTGTGTCTTTCAAACCATTCACTTTAAATTTCAAACTGTTTCCACCTTTGCTTTGGGCGGTTGCTGTCAGGCCCAGTAAGGCAATGCAAGAAGCAAGTACAAGATTTCTCATAGTATAAATATAAAAGTAAGCCGTGGGACAATGCTGTTTTTAACAAAAAATTAACCCCCTTTTAGTGCTTTATTGCAAGTGGCGGGCCAAACCACGTAAAAGACGGTAAATGGACAGAACGTTGGCTGTAAAAAGAAAGCCAACAGCGCCAAAAGATGTTAAAACTGTGGTGCTGGCAAGTCCCGGATCAACAGTAAAATAATGGTTTTCAAAATAAGCGCTCAACTGACCTTTGAACCAAATTAAACCCGTTAGTCCCGCGCCCAATGCCAGCAGGTTTAAAACCATAAACAGCACAAGAAAAATACGCGCTGGTGCTGTATAATGGTAGCCTATCGCCATTACGTTTTTCAGTTCGGAACTTACCCGTAAAATACTCAGGTGCGCATATTGTATGAACGTTAGGGCAGCCATAAAAAGTATGATTAACCCAAGCACGAGGAAAACTACCAGGCATATATCCAAAATGCTTTTGATGCGGCTGCTGCGCAATTTGTCCTTATTGGTAATGTAATTTTTGTCCTTTAAAAATTTGGCGAGCATCGGGTGGGTAATGTCATCCACTTCAATAACCAGTTGCGAAGGATTGGGTTCAGGGCGGTTCTGGAAAATGGGATTGGCCCATTCAATAAATGCTTTTGGAACCAGTATGGTGTTGATGCGGTCAGAAAACCCCAGGATAACGCCTTTAAAATGCCCTACACGTCCGTTACCGCTTATGCGCAACCCGTAATAGAACCACGTAAGTGTCTTCTCCGTTATAGGTGGCAGGTTTTGGCTGGGGGCCATACCGAAATTGTAGGACTCGAGTAAAATAGACGGTAAAATTATGGGTATGACGGAATCGCCTTCGTGCCAGTCCCATTTTTCCGATTCTATATCAATGAATTTATCGTCAATGGACTCAAAATACATGGCCGTACTCATATCCTTGATGGCCT
>DASPJQ010000891.1:0-3724 GCA_035628535.1 Flavobacteriales bacterium
GTAAACAACTGTTGCGGTTAAGGTAAATGCCGTTTGAACCAAGTACACCCAGGTAGTTTTGTTCAGCTTTTACGGTATCGTTTTTATACCATAAATAAATTTCGGCCAATTCTGAAAAAATATATGCTTTGTCGTAATCAGGAAATTTTTGGCGTATGCGTTCAAAAATAATGCATGCCGAATCAATTTTATTGGTGTGCATGTACTGCCTGGCCTTTATTTGCAAACCAGCAGGGTTTTCCTGCGAAATAACCGGCAAGGAAACAACCATCAACACTATTAGCATGAATGGCTTCATTGTTTTGACGGGCATTTGTGGTTACCATAGCTGCAAAAAACGCAACAGTCGGTTTCCTTTGGATAATTATCTTTTTTGCATTTTGCACAGGTATATACCAATTGACACTGATCGGTGGGCATCCGCTCGGTTTGTTTGTATCCGCAATTGGGGCAGGTAAGTTCTGAATGAGTTTCGGTTTTTTGAAAAATAGCTTTTTCCTGTTTCCCGGACGAATTGCAGGATACAGCAATTAAAAACAGACCAAATGCAACAAAACGCATATACAAATATAGCAAACATACCGAAAACCGGTTTTGTAAAAGACTGATAGTTTGAAACGTGAGTATTTTTAAACAACTTGTAACCTGAGTTACCAACACCGTTTACATGGCATAGGCTTTGCAGTTATATTTGCTTCAACACATTAACTATGAAAAAGACTTTACCATTTGTACTTACAGGCCTTTTATTGGTAACCATAAGTTCAGCTTTTGACTTCGGAAACAATCCCGATAACCAGCGTTTCAAAAAAATGACGGTCATGTACCGCGATTTCCAGGGGGCCAATAAAAATCAATACAAAATTGAAGAAATGACCAAAAACGACAATGGATTAATCCTTTCACACAATTTTTACAACGAGGCCGGTGTTGTTCAACCGGGAAGTTACAGCCTTGTTTACGATAACAACAGTAATATCAAGGAGAAAAAACTGGTTGAATTTGACAAAACCAAAAACAGGGAAATGACCATACGCATTTCATACATCAATAAATTCAAGGACAATAAACTGGTTAAAACCATTATTACCGATAATGAAAACCCTGGCAAAAACGACACAATTGACTACACACGCGATGCCTCCGGTGAAATCTCTCTCAAAAAAACGTCTGCCAGCGGCAACGGTACATCAACCTGGTATAATGGGAGCGGCCAACCCGAAAAAGAAATGGTTAAAATAAAAGGCCATGTTGTGGTAACACGCGCATATACATACGGGTCAAACGGTATTTTGGCCATGAGCGGTGTTGACAAGGACGGGAAAGAAGTGGAAAAAATATCGTATGAATACAATGACAAGGGCAAACTGGTTAAAATGACCGACACAGGAAAGAATTTTACGGCTACATATAATTACAATCCTAAAGGACAATTAATTGTTGAGGAACGCAATGGTAAAGGTATAAAATCATCGCTGGTATATGAGTATGATGACAAAGGGCTCATATCAAAAATAAGCCATAAAAACGAAAAATCCATCAGGTTAAGTGAATGGACATATTCATATGAATAAGGGCTTAAACGCCAAACTTTACTTCAATCTCTTTCCTGTAGGCATCACTTATCGGAAACCGTTTTTTATCGCTTAAAATGGTTTTCCAGTTGTGCTGGCTTAATTCCACAGGGTTTGAAATAAATTTTTCGAATTTCTTCAGCTGTTCTTCTGAAAGCCCGCGGCCCAGTCCAATCAACGACTCCCAAAGGATGTTTTCTTTATACGTTTCAAGGTCTTCATTGGTAAGCTTATGGTTCATGGAAAGCGACTGCCATTGAATATGTACCTTATAATCATTAAGAAACTCAGGGCTTATTTTTTGATGCATCCAAATGTAATTCCAGCAATTCCAGTCAAAATATCCTGAAAATTCACGCATCTGATCTTCGGAAAAACGTTGATACATGCACATGTTTTTCCAGTTAAGCCGATCCTGAAATTCCCTTATGAATTCAGCGCTCAGTACCTGCCCCCACGAAACCGCGTCCCAGGCAATTTTATGAGCGAACTGGCGCATAAAATCTTCCGACATTTTTTGTTTGCCCGAAGCATAGTCCCAGTTCAGGAATGCTGCAAATTCGCGCATCTGGTCTTCGTTAAGTTCCTGGTACAACGAAATTTTATTCCAGTCAAGTTCATCCTTTCGTGTGCGTATAAGTTCAATGGGCAGTTTTTGGTATTGTGAAACAATGGACCAGTTTACACGCTTTTCAAACTCGGTTAAAAATTGAGCCGAAAGCCTGGACCTTGCGCTCACCTGGTCCCAACACGCTTTATTAAAACTTCCGTGGTATTTGCGCACAATGTTTTCGCTTACCTTTTGATTTTTGAGAAATTTCAGCCAGGTTTTGGCATCGGCCGGTACAATAGCACCGGCACTGAATGCCTCGAGCTCCTCCCATTGATTCAATTCGTGCTCCGATTGAATTTCTTTTATACGTTGTGCAGCAGCAAACGCCTGGGCCAGTTTTACGGCTGTTTCATTTCCTATGTATGCCGCCTGTACATCAAAATAACCTTGTATCATTTCCACACCGGTTTCATTCAGCGAGTCGGTAAAAAACACGCCACCGCTGTCGCTATTAATCTGCCAGAAGTCATATAAAAATGCAGCAGGATTTTTTTTATCGGCCGCCTTCCAGTAATCAACTATGCATTCACCGTTAAAGGCGGTTTTAAACGTGGTTTTTCGGCCAAAATACATTTTAAGGCCATGCGCCAACTGTTTCTGTTGTATATCGGTCAATTCCTTTACTTCATCAACCGTATCTATTTTTTGCTGTACCAGCTTTAAAATTAATTCCATCGTGGCATTAAAACGCCAAAACCATGGAATAGGTACACGAAACGAGCTACCGGATTGAGTAGTTTATTTATGGTTTTTTCATTTTGGGAATCAAAACAAGTTCAACGAGTTTTGCCTGATGAACCCTGCGCCTTCAGACAAATCGGCCCATAGTATGTAATTTAGAAGCAATATCAGTAAATTTATAAGACCAAAAACCAGAATAATCCATTTTTTAATTTCATTTTTATTCATGCGCATTTTTCGCAATTAGTCATAAAAAAACCAAAGGTACAATGCGGTAAAACCACAAATAAAAGGTGCGAACAAACCAAAACCCACCTTTTCCTTCAAGCTATGAATTAATGTTACCGAAAAAAGACAAAAAGTCAGCACGGCATTAGACAAGGTCATCAGCAGGAAAAATAACAGGGTTTTGGTACGGGAATTTGTCATGTTGTTACCCTTTTGCTTTTACCGGTATACTATTTAATAAATCGTAAAATCAATAACAGGATAATTTGCAAAATGCTGCTTACCGTTCCGAAAAACAAATTCCATACACAGCAAATATTAAAAATCAGCATGGCTTTCCACGACCATTCATAATTCAGTGCGAAACAACTGGTAATAAAAAGTCCGGCAAGGCCAAACAATACAAAAATACCTTTCATAAAGGTTGACATAGGATCAATACCTATTTTGGTAACCAGTTTTGTCCAGGGGCCTAATTGCCCCGCATATTCCCCACTTTTCGGGCGTATATAATCGCCTGTTACCAATGCCCTGGTGCCGTCAAAGGCCATGTAGCCCGCATTGAGTAACGAGAGGAAAATAATGATGTATTTGAGGATGGCTGGAAGCATGAAGGGTTTGAAGTTTG
>DASPJQ010000892.1:0-5093 GCA_035628535.1 Flavobacteriales bacterium
CAAGGGTTTCAAGCTCTTCTTTTAATCGTAAATATTTATTCATTTAAGTATAATTAAAATAGTCCTGATGGGATTCGAACCCATATTCCCTGAACGGGCTATACCGCTGTAAATACGCTTCCCCGCTTTTCATGAATAAATTTCGGTGCTTCTGTAAATTGTACTCATTGCAACGCGCAGTGGCAACAAGATAATCCGTACACTCCGTGAATTAGTCATTATTCCACAGCTTTTCCTTTTACGCTACAGGACTTCAAAGAACAATTTTTTGCTGTGTACCAAACGTTTGATTCACGTAACAAAGTACAGGAGGCACTACGCAAATGAATTGCGCAGTGAAAAATATTTTTGTTTATATTTTAAAGTCGCGCAAATGGCGGATTTCACAGCGATACAAAGCCCGTAAACGGCTCAACTGCGCAAAAACATTGCGTAGATAAATTATTTTGCTAACTTAGCGGCCAATTAAAACCAGCAACAGGAATGATGCAACGAAGTTCATGGCCGCCTGCCTTTGAAAATAAAACGAACCAAACTTCAACACCAAGCTTTATTTATGCCCATTAACAAATTAGCGTTAGTTCGTTACAAAACCATTGACAATTGTTTACAAAACCGTTTTCGCAAATGGACGCTGGAAGACCTGGTGGAAGCCTGCAGTGACGCGCTGTACGAATACGAAGGCATCACAAAAGGCGTGAGTTTGCGCACAGTTCAGCTCGATATACAAAACATGCGCAGCGAAAAACTCGGGTACAATGCGCCCATTGTTGTTGTGAACAAAAAATACTATACCTATGAAGACAAAAACTACAGCATTACCAACATTCCGCTTACCAGGCAGGACCTTGGCACCCTGTCAGAGGTAGTGGATGTATTGAAACAGTTCAAAGGTTTTGGTTATTTTGACGAGCTAAACGGAATGGTAAGCCGCCTGGAAGACAAAATATACAAGCAAACCCACAAGGGAAAATCGTATATCCATTTTGAACGCAATGATTTGTTGAAAGGACTTGAGTTCATTGACCCGGTGCATAAAGCCATTCTGAATAAAAAAACACTGGAAATTTCCTACCAGTCGTTTAAGGCGCGTGAAGCCATGCAGCTTATTTTTTATCCGTATTTATTAAAAGAGTACCGGAATCGCTGGTTTGCCGTTGGTATGAAAAAAGACGGGACTTTTTTGACCCTGGCCCTTGACCGTATTGTGGAAATAAAGGTGATTGAAAAAGAAAAATATGTAAAGAATACATTGATCAATACAGAAACCTTTTACGACAATGCCATAGGCGTTACCAAAAGCTTGAACCAGCGCGAAATTCCGGTAGTATTTAAGTTGGACCGTATGCATGTTCCTTATGTACAAACCAAGCCTATTCATGCTTCGCAAAAACTGCTTGAACGGCATGATGACGGATCGGTTTTTCGTATTGACGTGGTGTGGAATTATGAGCTCGAACGTGAAATACTTGGTTTTGGTGAATACATTGAAATAATGGCCCCGCGTAACCTGCGCAAAAAAATAGGGTTCAGGTTAGGGCAGGCTTTTTCAAAATACGAAGCCGGGTAATCTTCCTGAAAATGTGAATATACCGTGTATAAGCCCGGCAAAACCACCATACCGTAACATAAACCGGCAAATTCATCACATCTGCAACATGGCATATGGTATTTTTATTAAATTGCCTCTGAATTGGAGCAGCCTTAATTTAAAAATTACATACCATGAAAATTGAACAAAAAACCTGGACTTCCCACAACGGCTGGGAGAATTTCGGAGACGGTAATATTGATGGAGATGCCGACCTGGTAATTGCTTTCGGGGCGCGTGAGGCCCTTGCATCTGACTGGTCGTCTGAAATAAAAAAAGCCTATCCATCGGCACAATTGTTATCGGCAAGCACATCAGGCGAAATTGTAGATACAATGGTTTGGGATGATTCAATTATTACAACAGCCGTTAAGTTCGAAAAAACAAAAATCAGGACAGCAGAACTTACCATTGACGGTCCCGACAAGAGCTATGAAGCCGGCAAGTCATTGGTTGAACAACTAAAAGCCGATGACCTGGTGCATATTTTTGTTCTTTCTGACGGGTTAAAAGTAAACGGGAGCGAACTGGTAAAAGGGTTTAACGATCATTTACCTCCTCATATTTCGGTAACGGGCGGTTTGGCTGGCGATGGCGCTAAATTTGAAAAAACACTGGTTGGGATTAGCGGAAAATCTGAGCCTGGAAATATTGTGGCCATGGGTTTTTATGGGAAAGACCTCAATGTAGGTTTTGGTTCCGTTGGGGGTTGGGATTCATTTGGCCCCACGCGTGTTGTGACAAAATCAGTTGGAAATGTACTATACGAATTGGATGGCCAGCCTGCGCTTGAGTTGTACAAAAAATATTTGGGTGACCAGGCAGCCGGTTTGCCCGGTACAGGACTGCATTTCCCTTTAAGCATTAAAGTTAAAGGCCAGGACGAGCCCATTGTACGCACCATTCTTGCAGTTGACGATGCGGCCAACAGTTTGACATTTGCCGGTGATATTCCACAAGGAGCAACGGCCCAATTGATGAAAGCCAATTTTGAAAAAATAAT
Organism: Flavobacteriales bacterium; assembly: GCA_035628535.1. GTDB lineage: Bacteria > Bacteroidota > Bacteroidia > Flavobacteriales_D > UBA2798 > DASPJQ01. The sequence goes on from DASPJQ010000892.1 coordinate 2,595, forward strand.
TGAAGGCGCATCGCATGCGGCCGGCAAAAGCGTAACGCAATCCAACCTTGATTCGCCCGAACTGGCCATTCTCATCAGTTGCGTTGGCCGAAAATTAATTTTAAGTCAACGCATTGAAGAAGAAGTTGAGAGCGTGCGCGACATTGTAGGTGAAAAAGCCGTAATGACCGGGTTTTATTCCTATGGTGAAATTTCTCCCTTCACACCCAATGCCAAATGTGAATTGCATAACCAAACAATGACCATTACAACCTTCCGCGAGAATTAAATGCTGAATAAATTACTGGAACGGCAGATCAAACGGTATCTCAGGGGTGGAATTGACAACCTTGATCCACAGGTCAAGGCCCTTCTTACGTCCATTAGCCAGTCATACGACCATTATGAGCAGAACCGTATAATGATTGAACGCTCGCTTGAGCTGAGCTCAGAAGAACTTAACGTAGCGAATGGAAAACTTACAGGCGCTTATAATGAAATTGAGTACCAGAATAAGAACATACTGGACAGCATTTATTACGCCAAACGCATTCAGCATGCTATTTTGCCGCCCATTCCGAACATTCTTAACCACCTGCCCGATTGTTTTGTTTTTTACCTGCCAAAGGACATTGTAAGTGGTGATTTTTATTGGTTCACCACAAAAGACGATTATATTTTTATAGCGGCCTGTGATTGTACGGGTCACGGTGTGCCAGGTGCATTAATGTCCATGATAGGCAATACGCTTTTGAATGAAATTGTCAACCTGAAGGGGATTGTTGATCCGGGTGAAATTCTCCAGTCCCTTGATCAGAACGTTGTTTCATCACTCAAGCAAAAAGAAGAAGCCAGCCGTGATGGAATGGACCTGGCGCTTGTACGCGTTAACAAATCAAAAAATGAATTGGCATTTGCCAGCGCCAACCGTTTTCTTTTTCGGTATGTGAACAATGAACTGGAAATTATCAAAGGCGATAAATTCCCAATAGGCGGTTATTACGAAGGGCAGCACAAGCAATTTCAAACGCATACGTTTACCTATTCAAAAGGCGAAAGCATTTATATTTTTTCAGACGGTTTTGCTGACCAGTTTGGTGGGGAACACGGAAAAAAATTCATGTTGAAGCAATTTAAAGAATTTATACAACAGAATATTTCGCTCCCTATGCCTGAGCAAAAGGTTTTGTTTGAAAAAACCATCAATGACTGGAAAGGGAGTTACGAACAGGTTGATGACATCCTTGTAATAGGCATACGGTTTTAATTGGATTTTCATTAAGTCAAAGAACAATTGTTTTATGAAGCTGAAGTTCATTCGTATCGCTTCATGCGCATGTGGGACAGGCAGGATTTGAACCTGCTAAGCCTTGCGGCCCCGGTGTTACAGACCGGTCTGACTCTCCAGCGTCAAGCGCAATCCCAAACCTTAAACTTTAAAGTAATTCAATGTTTGCGGAAACGGTTGGACTCGAACCAACATCATCGGATTTTCAGTCCGCAGCATTGACCATCTTTGCTACATTTCCATTGGGCAAAGTACCAGAATCGAACTGGCGGTTACAGTTTCACATACTGCCGTGTTGCCACTACACCAACTTCACCATGCATAATTTTTCGGGTGATTACAAGGTTACCACCTTCCAGCATCCTGGCAACCCCGATGACTATAGGGATTCATCAGGACCCCATACCATACTGATTTGCTTTGCCTGTTCAGTTACCTGGATGTTTGTTGGGAAGGAAGGAATCGAACCTCCGGCCTGATGCGTATAAGGCATATGCTCTACCTGCTGAGCTACTCCCCATTTATTTTTTTGAGCCCGAGGCAGGATTCGAACCCGCGACCCTCTGCTTACAAGGCAGCCGCTCTTCCAACTGAGCTACAAGGGCAATTTGTAAGGAAGACAGGATTTGAACCTGCACACTGATGCTTCCAAAGCACCGAATCTACCAATTGAAATACTTCCTTATACTGTTACAATTTTAAGTCTTTGTAATGACTTTTGAGTCCTCACATCTCCCTATATATTATGGAGCCGGAAACAGGAGTCGAACCTGTGACCCGCTGCTTACAAGGCAGCCGCTCTGACCTCTGAGCTATTCCGGCTTTTTGTCCTGATGCAGTCGGTTATACTTCACATCGCAACAGGACACCAACGAAGCGAAAAACTGTATTTAAATTTGTTTTTCTAATCCGCTGTAGTATGGAGAGCAGGACTCGAACCTGCAGCCTCGTGCGTCCAAGGCACGTAATCAACCAATTGATATATCTCCATATTTTCTGGTCAACTATGATGCGAAAACTCCAGGTAATTGATCCATTAATTATTTTTCTTTCAGTTTCATGGTTGGCGAAGCTGGATTCGAATGCTGATGAAGCTTTGCTTGTCAGCATCCTGGCATCGTGTACCGGGGTGGCAGAACCAATCTATTTTGTTGGCGGGAAAGGATTCGAACCTTTTCTTCAGGAGTCAAAGTCCCGCGTCCTGCCGTTAGACTATCCGCCAATTTCTTTAA
>DASPJQ010000893.1:0-3690 GCA_035628535.1 Flavobacteriales bacterium
AGCATAATTACACCGAATCAGTGTGTGATACCGGAATCACAGCACCGGCTTATTTTACAGCCGGTGGCACCGGTACTTTGAAATTTGGATTTACAACCGAACCGGCAACGTTTTCAGTGCGGATTTTCGACAGTAAAAAAAATGAAGTGTTTCGGTTCAACTCGCTGGATACGGCATGGAACGGCACAAACAAAAACGGTGAACCACTTGAGGCAGGTGTTTATGATTGGATAATTTCTTATTCCTATAAACCAGGTGAACTTGAAAAATCATGTATAGGAACAGTACGGCTTTATTTACAGGAACAGGAAAAACCATGTGACACCGTAATTTTTATTCCCCATACGTTTTTTACCTGTGGAGATGGAATAAACGACAGGTTCATAGTAGCGTTCGGGTGCCCGCCCGCTGAATTTGAACTGTGGATTTTCAACCGTTGGGGCGAATTGGTGCATGAATCAACCGAACCGAATGAAGGATGGGACGCTACGTTCAAAGGCATGCAGGCGAAAGAAGACGTTTATGTGTACAAAGTGAAATACAATTACAAGAAAGGAGATGATAAAAAAGAATTGGTTGGACACGTTACGTTGTTACGCTGATGTGCCCAGAACCTTTGCTTTTGCTTCGGCCGAACTTATAACAGGAATTACTTCAAAATCGGCATAGCCTTTCCAGTTGTCAAGCCACCGTTGCAATTGCTCACGCGTGTCGGCTTCCATTACCTGGTAACAAACGGTCACCTCTTCGTTAATCCAACTGTCCACATAACGCACGCCTTCAGGAATAAACCGCCCCTCTTTGACAACACGTTCATAAATGGCTTTTACTTTTCCTTCGTAAAAATGTTCAATAATCATGTAGGTCATGGGATCTTAATATTTTAGCGTAATACCAACCTGCATGTAATTCATGTGCATTTTGTCGGTATACGGTGTTTGGCCAATAAAACGCATGGCATTAAAATCACCAAGCATGGCAATGTAACGCGTCTCAACGCCAACAATTAGGTTGGTAAAGTTCCGGGTGAATTCAATACCCGAATCAACTGCCAGTGATTTAAGCGGTATGCTGAGGTTCGGGTTGCTGTTATTGCCCAGGATATAGCTCATACCCGGAAGAAAATTAAACGAACACAGCTTATATGGTATTTTATAGTTCAAATGAAATGGTAACCTTACCAGGTTAAGCACACTTAATGAAGTAGTTTTAATGCCGTTTTCCCAATGGTGATACGTCATGTATTTGTTTAGGCTGATACCAGGTGTAAAACGCAGCGATATGTGCTTTGTGAAATCAAATTCAAAAATAATGTTGATATAAGGTGAGCCTATTCCGGTATACGTAATCTGGTCCAGGGTGTCGGTTATGGATGCATCCAGGTCAGTAATATTGCGTTCGACTTCTTTGACAAAAGGTTGCCCGACACCCAATGCAAAGCCAAAATGGTAGCGGGGAGCAATTACCGGTTGGTCAAGGGTGTCATAATCCTGGGCATTCAACAATGCCGGTACAAAAAACAAAAAACAAATAAGAGCAAAATGCTTCATGCTGTGTATAACGCTAAAAAACGGTAAAATGGGGTGAAGGCGGGTAAATTTAACAATCTTTTTTTCGCTATATGTAAAACAGCGTTGCATTGCCAAAAGTTACAGGCGTTTAAAAAAGAAATCACGGCAACAGGGATTAATACAGGTCACAAAACCAAAATCCCATCTCTTTTTCGGGGCTGTGTTCTTTATCAGTTTGTGGTGCCTTGTAGGCCTTGTAAACCAATTCACCCTTTTCAAAACCAATGGGGTTCTTAAAAAAAGGCGCCTGGTAACAAAAGGTGTGAAATTCACCGTTCTCTCCGCATGGGTCCACATTTGATGGTAAATCGGCTACAAAATTGCAGTCAAGTTCCCGGCCGCAAAAGGATTTGTCAAGAAAATCGGCTTTGGTGCATATCACTATGGCTTTAAACCCAAGGTCAATAAATTCGTGAACAAGGTCTTTTGTATTGCGTTTCCATAAGGGGAAGTGTGCCTGAATACCGCATACAGACAATTTCTTCTCGCGGTATGTACGAAGGTCTTCCAAAAAAATATCCCCAAAAACGGCATCGGTGAATCCTTTTTTTGTTAGCTCCTCAACGCAGTTGCGCATAATGGTTTCATACATTTCCATTGAGGGCTCCTCGGGCAATTCAAGTGTGCCATACGGAATGCCAACGGCATCTATTTGTTTTTCCAAAAGCGTTCGCCTTAAACCATGCATGGAAACACGGTCGTGGTGCGCATTGACGGAAGTAAGCAAATAATCAACATTAAACTTTTTATCCTTTAAAACATGATAAAGTGCCAATGCCGAATCTTTTCCGGTACTCCAGTTGAAATATGTTTTTTTAGCAGGCATCAACCAAGGCGTTCAATAAGGATTTTTAATCGTTTGGCATACTGCCGCATTTTAAAAAACATATAAGGCCAAAACAAACCGTATATGAGATAATGATGCCATTTGAACCAAAAATGATAGGTGATTTTGAGGTGTGTTGAGTCAGGGTTCCGCTTATTAAAAACAATAATTACATCACATAAATAACCTGAAAAATGCTGGCGAATTTTCAATAAGCCCAGGGGATCAGCCTCAAGAGTTTCTTCTATAATTGAAAACATCATTGTGCCATGCCGGTAATGGTGCGTTGCCTTTGAACCGGTTTCTCGTATAGTTGGGGTAATTGGTTCAAATCCGATAAAACCATCAGCCCAGTCTTTCAGGCTGTCAGGATCAATTACATAAGCCCATACAAAACCTGCTTCCTTGTTTATGGTTATTTCATTGTAAATTTCATTGCAAAAAAAATCCCCGCCTTAAGCAGGGATGCTAATGTTAAATCTTGAATTTTATAATCCCAGCACTACCTCCTGCGGGTCTTTTCCGCCAAACAGCATTTTGGTTGGGTTTTCCAGCATTTCTTTAACTTTCACCAGGAAACTAACCGACTCTTTGCCGTCAATGATGCGGTGATCATATGAAAGCGCCACATACATGATTGGACGTATTTCAACCTTACCGTCAATAGCAACAGGGCGCTCAACAATGTTGTGCATGCCTAAAATGGCGCTTTGTGGCGGATTGATAATGGGTGTTGAAAGCATTGAACCGAATACACCACCGTTGGTAATGGTAAATGTGCCGCCTGCCATATCATCAACACTTATTTTTCCATCGCGTGCTTTGGTGGCAAGATTTTTAATGCCATTTTCTATATCGGCAAGGCTCATCATTTCGGCATTGCGTAAAATAGGCACCATTAAGCCTTTTGGCGTACTTACAGCGATCCCGATGTCGGTATAATTGTTATACACCATTTCATCGCCATCAATGTATGCGTTTACCGCAGGGTAATGTTGCAAGGCAATTGAACAGGCTTTGGTGAAGAATGACATAAAACCTAAACCAATACCATGCGTTTCCTGAAATTTGTCTTTGTATTTTTTGCGAAGGTCCATTACAGGTTTCATATCAACCTCGTTAAAGGTTGTGAGCATGGCGGTTTGGTTTTTTACACTTACAAGACGTTCGGCAATTTTTTTGCGCAACGTTGTCATTTTTTTACGTTCCTGGTCGCGCGTACCGGTAAATACAGCAACATTGGCGGCTTCTTTCACGGGGAATCCTTTGGCCATTGCGCTTAGCACATCCTGT
>DASPJQ010000894.1:0-2351 GCA_035628535.1 Flavobacteriales bacterium
CTGAAGGGTATTAACATGTTTGGGAACAACCGCACCTTTTATGCAACCTATAAAAATGTTTCGGGCCTTGTACCTGCATCACCGGTTTTTGTAAAAGGCGTAAAGGTTGGGCAGGTGGCCGCCATTTCATTTGATACCAAAAAAGATGTGGTGGTAGTTGAATTGACCATTGATTATCCAAGCCTGCAAATACCCAAGGACTCAAAAGCGCTTTTTTCTTCAGCCGATTTTTTTACAAAATCCATTGACATCGTGGTTGGAGACTCGATGGTATACTATAAGGTGGGTGACACCATTGAATCGGAAAAACCACTTTCGCTCCAGGAAAACGTTAATGCCGAGTTGTTGCCGCTCAAACAAAAAACACAACAACTGATCGGGAGTATTGACTCAATGGTTTCCATTATTTCGGGAGTAATGGGCCGCAATACCGATGAACTGGATGAAAGTTTTAAATCGGTAAGACGCGCCATTTTGAAATTTGAAAGCACTGCTATTAACCTTGACGAACTTATTGCCGTGGAACGCCACCGCATTTCAAGCATCATGAACAAGGTTGACAACATTGCCGGTACCATTTCAAACAATTCGCCAAAAATAAACGACATCATTGGCAACATGCAAAAACTAAGTACTACCGTAGCCAATGCCGATTTAACCGGGATGATCAATAAGGCCCAGGAAACCATGAACCAGATTTCGCAAATTACCACCAAAATAAATAATGGAGAAGGTACAATGGGCGCTTTGATTAAAAGCGACAGTTTGTACAACGAGTTAAACCAAACCAATGAGCAGATCCAACGCCTGGTTGAAAACCTAAAAGAGAATCCACACCGGTACGTCCATTTCTCCATTTTTGGCAGGCGCGAAAAAGGTATGAAACTTGATCCGAAAGAAGAAAAAAGACTGAAGCAAATTCTAAACGAGCCGCCTAAAAATGGAAATCAGTAATATTATTTTTACCGTTCTGCTGCTTGCTGGAACAATCCTTTTTATCATCAAAATACGCGAAATCATTTTCAACATTCGTTTAGGCCAGGAATTAACCATTACTGATAACAAAAAAGAAAGATTCAATACCATGCTTCGCGTGGCTTTTGGTCAAACCAAAATGATGGCGCGGCCGTTGGTTGGCTTGCTGCACTTTTTTGTGTATGCCGGCTTCATCATCATCAACATTGAAGTATTGGAAATCATTATTGACGGTATTGCCGGAACCCACCGGGTTTTATCGTTCATGGGCCCGTTTTACAATTTCCTGATTGCTTCATTTGAAATACTGGCCCTTTTGGTACTTGTTGGTGTAATTGTTTTCATGGTGCGCAGGGCCATTTTGCGCATACCGCGGTTTCATTACCGTGAAATGACTACATGGCCAAAGACCGATGCCATGATTATTTTGATGACTGAAGTACTTTTGATGTGCGCATTTTTAACCATGAACGCTACCGACAGTATTTTACAAGACCGCAACGTTCACCATTACATTGATGCCGGCTCTTTTCCGGTTAGTTCATTTATAAAACCGTGGTTTGAAAACATGAGCAACGAAGCCTTAATTAACATTGAGCGCGGCACCTGGTGGTTCCATATCATTGGCATTATTGCTTTTTTAAATTACCTGCCCTACTCCAAACATTTACACATTGTACTGGCTTTTCCAAATACATATTATTCAAACCTGAACCCAAAAGGACAGTTCACCAACAATCCGCAGGTTACTAACGAGGTGAAATTAATGATGGACCCCAGCGCCCAGGCACCCGTTGCTGAAGGTCCGCCAAAACGCTTTGGCGCCAAAGACGTGACCGATTTGACCTGGAAAAATTTGATGGACGCCTACAGTTGCACTGAATGTGGACGGTGCTCATCGGCCTGCCCGGCCACGCAAACAGGCAAATTACTCTCACCACGCAAAATTATGATGGATACGCGTGACCGGATGGAAGAGCTTGGAAAAAACAAGAAAAAACACGGTAAGGACCATGACGATGGAAAATCGTTGTTGGGCCATTATATACTTGAAGAGGAATTATGGGCCTGTAATACATGCAATGCATGCGTACAGGAATGCCCGGTAAACATTGACCCTTTAAACATCATTATGGAAATGCGCAGGTACCTGGTTATGGAAGAATCAAAAAATCCCTCGGAGCTAAGCGGCATGATGACCAATATTGAAAACAATGGGGCTCCATGGCAGTTTAGTCCTTCTGATCGCCTGAATTGGAAAGACGAAGTTTAGATCAGTTATCCAAGCAGACAACTAAGACAAGGAATAACTCCGTGAAATTGCTTTTCAATACACTTTCAGATATGTAACAGCAGGCCTGCCTAAAAAAACTGAA
>DASPJQ010000895.1:0-1721 GCA_035628535.1 Flavobacteriales bacterium
CTGGATATATCCAAGTTCCACTTTTTCAAGGTATTGTGGAGATATATAGCTTTCATAACCTCGCCCACGTCTGGCAATTTGCTTCAACAAAAAAGGCACCTCACGGTGTATATAAATAACCATACCTGGCAACGCTACTTGTTTTTCAATTGCCTCATAAAACCGCTTGAAAAGTTCAAATTCATGGTTTTCAAGTGTAAACGAAGCAAAAATCTGGGATTTTAAAATCTGGTAATCACTTACCAGTTGGTTCTCAAACAAGGTATGCTGACCCGCGCCAAACGCTGTTAACTGCTTATAGCGTTCTGCCAAAAAAAACATTTCAAGCGGGAAAGCGTTTTTTTGTTGGTTTTTATAAAAATCAGCTAAAAAAGGATTGTTCTCAAACGTTTCAAACAGGGTGCGAGCAGCCCATTTTTTCCCGAGCAGAGAAACCAGGCTGGTTTTACCTGCACCAATGTTGCCTTCAATTGCTATGTAGGAATGGGTCAAGGTTTGCGGTTTGAATGTTTGAGGTTGTTTAAAATTAATGGTTTTCACTCAAGAGACGACCGGCCTTTGGCTGGAAAGTTAAGGGGATTTTTGTAAGCCGTGTTTTTAGTTAATAAGCCAAAGCGTCTGTAGTGTGGGGTCACGTGCGTTTCATTTTACAAATCAACCAATATTTCTTCCTGCACGTAAAACGGTATAAGCTGCCAAAGCAATAAACCGAGTGCGGAAAAAACCCAAGTGGTGGAGTGATAACGGGACCAGATATAATCCATGTTGGTTAAAATAAAACCGGCCAGGATGGCGGTATAAACAACTCCGGTCAACACCATTATCCATTTCCTTATTTTTTCAAAACGCAACAGTAAAATAAACACACCGGCCGTTAATGAAATGGCGAGAGAAAATGCCGCAAAAGCCAACATTAAATAAACTGGCCTGAAACTTCCAAATTCCTCAACATTCCAAAATTCCAAATACACAAATGCCGTATAAACGAAAAACATGAGAAGGTGCAAAACGCCTCCCACCAATGAAAAAATCATGGGTCTTAATAAGCGTACAAAGTCGTAGTAGGATTGGGTCATAGACAGTACCGGGTAAGCGCACAAAGAAAGTAAATAAATTTAAACGTATATAATGGGATGGATAAGTAAAATGCCCTGTAGCCTTTAACTTCTTAAAGATCCGTTTCTTTAGTTTACTGTACTCTTTTCTTTGGGCCCTGTGTTTTACGCAGAATTACATCCTTTCGGGCCCTTCAATTCCCAGGATATTTAACCCGGTTTTAATCACATTACCGGTGTGCATGGTCAATGCCAGGCGCATGTTGCGTTTTGCCTCATCGGGCTCTTTTAAAATCTGTATTTCATGATAAAAGAAATTGTACAAACGAACCAGTTCATACAGGTAATTGGCTATTTCGGCCGGGCTATGTCTTTCTCCTGCTTCTCTGATAACCGCAGGGAATTTTGAGATCCATTTTATAACCGCTTTTTCAGGCACAAGTATTTCAGTGGCGTTGATAAAATTCCCGATCTGTTTTTCAGCTTTTACCAAAACCGAGTTGGTCCTGGCAAAACAATATTGCAAATACACCCCGGTGTTACCATGCAATTCAACCGACTCCTGCGGGTTAAACAACATGCGTTTTTTAGGGTCAACTTTTACTATATAATATTTAAGCGCTCCCAGGGATAAGATATTGTACAATTTCGTTTTTTCAGCCTCTG
>DASPJQ010000896.1:0-3380 GCA_035628535.1 Flavobacteriales bacterium
ATATCTTATAAATAACTGCTATTTTTTACGCAATCGCAGCGCTAATTTTTTTACAAAGGCATTTTCCATAACAAGCGGGCGAATAACGCGTGCAATAAAAACGGGATACATTACGGCCCAAATGGCAATGGCCGGAACAACAAGCCTGTCACCTGCCCAAAAAGTGATGGAAACCGACAACAGGATCATATAACAAATAAACCCGAGGCATAGCAGGTAAAAATGAAATTCACCGGGCTTTTTCCATAGGGTAATTGCAAAATAAATAAACAATGCAATGAACATGTATATATGCAGCCTCAGGAATTTGCCGTTTACTTTCCACGAACGCATGCTTAAATTCGGATTAGCGGCCGCATCCAGGTACGGGTTAGCGGTATTTACATTTGCGCAAAAATTGTCAACCATTACGGTGAAGGTTGCCGACTTGTGTTCCCATAAATAAGACCTCACTTCATGAATTGAAAGTTCAGCCAACTTTGCTTCACGCGCTTTATATACGCTATCGCTTAAATAGTTAAATTCCTCCAGGTTACCGGTAGCCTCATAAAAATCAACTTTGTTCATTAAATACCATCTTAAATTGTGATCAATAAGTGTATCACTCACCCAAACGCCATGGTACGATTTATTTATCGAGTACTGGATAATTGCCGGTGAAAGCGCAAGCAAAATCCATATCCATACAATTTTGCGTTTACGTATAACGTTGAAAAAACAGATCATGAAGAGAACAACAGCAACCCACAGGCTCAATTGAAAAAAAGGCTTGGTTGCAAATAAAATAGCCAGTATGGCCAGTATACTTATTCCCCACGAAATTTTTTTTACTTTGCCAAATGATTGGCTGAACATAAAAACCAATAATGATAATAAAAACAGGATCGTGATCTCAGTAAGGGCATATACCGTCAGAATATTGGCCGAAAAGTAGGTCCCGATCAGCAAAAACGAAATGCTTGACCAAAAAATTCCTCCGCCCATTTTTTTTACCGACAGGTAGGAAAGATTACAGGTTGCGAGCCAAAAAAAAGCTTGCATAAGCCATACCCCTTTGGCGCCTCCAAGTGTTGTGGCAACCATCAACAACAGGGGATAAAAAAACGGGCGGTTCGGATTGCAATACCCCGATTGACCTTTTAAAAAAAGAATATAATCCTGGTATTCCCTGGCATCACTTGCTGAAAACACAAGTTCATCAATGCGGACGCCAAATCCAAAATAAGCCATGAACCAGGCGTAATAACTTACAATAACAAGGTTCAGAATAAGCAATATGCGGTTGGTCTTTATGAAGGTAGATAGTTTACTGCTCATTTTTAAGCGGAGTAAGCAAGGCCTCAAGACCATTGAGTTTTATTTCGTAAACTGTTTCCAACTGAACGCCTAATTTACCTTTCGGGAATCCGCCTTTGCGTTTAAACCACTCAAGGTATGATACAGGCAAATCGCAAAGCAAGGTATTCTTGAATTTGCCAAAAGGCATTTTTGTTCTGACAATTGACAGAAGTATTAGGGTATCGGGTTTAGTCATTGGGACAATTACCCAAATATACTTATTATTTTGCGTTGCATGCTTTCATAAATGCAAGCAAAATCGGCTGAAAACTTTTGTTTCTTTTTCACCGGTATAAATATTTTGTACCGTCAATTTCAATTTCGGCCCCGTTCATGCGCTTGTCTTCAGCATCAAAGGTATAAAACAAAAACAGCCGGGACCCCCGGCTGTTTCCCAGTATAATTTAAGGATTATTAGTGAATCACCACTTTTTTAATCACTTCAGTATCGCCCGATGACAGCGTTAGGTTATACATGCCTGTTTGAACGTCTTTCACTTTAATCACCACGCTCAATTTACCACCGGTTCCTTTCACATCTTCAGTATAAACCAACTGGCCGATAGCATTGGTTAAACGCAATTTGAAATCCTGGTTTTTGCTGCTGTTAAAGTGAACTGTAAATATTCCATCATTGGGGTTAGGATATATAGTTAATCCAAACACGTTGTCAATTTCTTCAATGCCAACATTTGTAACTACAGTTCCTGCCGAACTGCCCGATGCACATCCGCTTGATGTTACTACCACAGTATAGGTGCCATTGGTGACAGGCGTATAGGTTTGACCCGTAGCGCCAGGTATAAGCACACCGTCAAGGTACCATTGATTGCCGGTTGCCGAACTCGAAACAAGATCGGCACCACTTATTGTAATAACAGGTGTTGAAGGTGTAGGATTAACCGTCATGGTAATGCCGGCACTTGTTACCGATGTTGGACTTGCACACGGATCAGATGAACCAAGGATGCATGTTACCACGTCACCGGTAACAAGGGTTGATGTGGTAAATGTGCTTGCGCCTGTTCCAACGTTTGCGCCATTAACCTGCCATTGGTAAGTTGGGCTTGATCCGCCATTTGTAACCGAAGCCGTAAATGTTACCGGTTGGCTTGAACAGCTCGGGTTTGATCCGGTAGTTATGGTAATTGTAATGGTTGGTGTGAAACTTGAGTTGGCAACAACATTTACCTGGTCGTTTGAACTTGTGCATGGAGCATTTGATGAGGTCCATTGGAACACGTACGTGCCGAATGATGACAGACCCGTAACACTGCTGGTTGGTGAAGACGGTGTTACAATTGTAGGTGTAGCAGGTCCTGATACAAATGTCCAGGCACCGGTGCCCGTTGTAATGGTGTTACCGGCAAGGGTTGTACTGGTTGTGCAAATTGATTGGTCAGGACCGGCATCAGCAGTTGTTGGACTTGAAACAAATGTAATGGAAACATTATCGGTAGAAGCGGTACATGGACTGTTGCTGATGGTCCAGCTATAAACATAGGTTCCGGCTACTGTTGCGGTAACAGTTGAAGTGGCCGAAGAAGATGAACCGAATGATGAAGACCCGGGACCGCTAACCTGTGCCCAGGCGCCAGTACCTGTGGTTGGCGTATTTCCGGCAAAGGTCGCAGTAAGCCCGCAAACAGATTGGTCGGTTCCCGCATTCGCTGTGGTAGGTGTTCCATTCACAATAATGCTCATTTGGTCAGTAGAGTTGGTACAGGGCGGATTTGAAATGGTCCATTGATAAACATATGTTCCGGTAGTCAAACCGGTAATTGTTGTTGTGGGTGATGATGGGGTTGTAATTGTTCCGCCTGCAGGACCCGAAATTTTTGTCCATGTTCCTGTTCCTGTAATTGGCGTATTGCCCGCCATGGTTACCGATGTTGTGGTTGAACAAATGGTTTGGTCAGGACCAGCATTTGACGTAGTGGGTGTACCGTTACGTGTAATGTTTACCTGGTCGGTTGAAGCAGTACATGGATTATTGGTGATTGTCCATTGGAACGTATAAGTCCCAACGGCCGACATGCCGG
>DASPJQ010000897.1:0-3518 GCA_035628535.1 Flavobacteriales bacterium
TTGGGCCAATTTCGGATACAAGATCAATGACATTGTTACCAGCAGTTCGGTTGACCAGTTCAACCGGAATGTTATGCAATATGTGAACCTTAAGAATTCAGGTAACCTGAATGCCAACCTGAACCTGAATTACTACATGGACCTTAAAAAAATTGACATGAATGCCCATGTGGGCGCTAACAGCGGGTACCAGCAAAATTCAAATTATGTAAACGGTGTCAAAAATGTTACCACCAACAACTGGTACAGCATCAATACAGGCCTGGATAAGGATATTAAAGAGTGGTTCAACGGTGACCTCAGCTATGAATTCAGTTACAATATTTCGGGCTCAAGCATACAGGAGAACGCCAACATCAATTACTGGACGCAAAACATTACCAGTGAACTGGAGTTCATTGTTAAAAAAAACCTGACCATGGTTACCGAGGTGTCTTACGACATGCGTCAGAAAACGGCCATATTCAACCAAAACAACAACGTGTTTATCTGGAGCGCCAGTGTTGATGTAAAAATGTTCAAAAACAGGTCGGGTGTATTGAGTCTTTATGTAAACGATATACTTAACCGGAACCTGGGCTTTCAGCGTAACGCAAGCGCATACTCCATTGTACAAACACGCTACAATGTAATCAAACGGTATTTCCTGGTATCATTTACCTGGAACTTTACCAATGAAAAAAATAAAAAACCGCAGGAAGAAGATGAGTGGTAAGAAAATAATATGTATGCTGGCCGTGGTGTTTGCTTCCATTGCAGCAGGCGCGCAAAAATCGGTGATTGAAGGCGGCACCATTGAGTACGAACGCAAAACCAATTTGCATAAGCTTAATGGCGACAATGAATGGTTTGCCCGCATGAAAGACCAGGTTGGCAAATACCACATCAATTATTTTGATTTGACGTTTACACCTGAAAAGGCCATTTACAAACCCGGTAAGGAATACGCCAACACCAGCGGGTGGTTTGCACCGGCCTGCAATGACAATACGGTATATACCGACCTGCAAACCGGGAAAGTAACCGCATCAAAAAAACTGCTTGAAGATGCGTTTATTTTGCAGGACAGTATTCATCACGTGAAATGGAAAATTACCAATGATTACCGCAATTTTTTAGGCTTTGAATGCCGCAAAGCGGTGGGAACAGTATTCGATTCGGTTATTGTGGTGGCGTTTTATTGCGAGCAAATAGCAGTAAGTACGGGTCCGGAAGGTTTTGGCGGTTTGCCTGGAGCAATTTTGGGTTTGGCCATACCGCGTATGTATACAACCTGGTTTGCCACAAAATTCACCAAAATGGATTATGCCAACCCGCCAGCCATTGGCGAACCGCCTAAAAAAGGCAAAATGGTCACACCCCAAAAGCTCACAACTGATCTAAAAGCCGCCATGAAAGACTGGGGTCAGTATGTGAACAAGATTTTGTGGTTTGTATTGGTATAGCCATTGGTAAAATAGCCCGCGGCAAAAGCTTCAATAGTGGATTTATTTTACACTTAAAGAAAAACCATGAGAACAGTTTGCCTTTTCTTTACCCTGACACTTTTCTTTACCTGCTGATCAAACAAAACAGGTAACGCCAAAACAGGTAGTACAAAACGCATCAACACGCCAACAGGCTTCACCATTGAAATTCCCAATGCCTGGAGCATGAAAATGGAAAACGCCATTGACTATGCTTTCACCGATTCAGTTGAATGGAAGGGCAATTTTCTCATTATAAAGAAGACGGTAATAATTCAGATAAGCCGGCAAAATTTTTACAGGCAACCCTGGAAAAATACCCGGAAGCAAAAAATCAACAATTGGACCATTTGAATGTGTTTCATTCAAGGAATACGGCACCGGCAATGAAACGGAAATAGTTACCTGGTACGGGCATCTTGTAAGGAATTCTGAATTGTTCATTACGCAATTTACGACCCTGAAGGAAAATGAAATGCAGCAAAAACAAAACAAGAACCGGAAAAGGTAAAGGCCGTTTTAAACAGCATTGAATAGGTTTTCAAATCAATGGAAGTTTACCGGTTAACGGATAACGGGCTCGCCTACCTTTTCGTTGGTCATGGAAAGAAGGTTGGGAAATATCCATGTTCCCGGTGTCCGTTGCGCCAACCTGACAAACCAGTAAATACTTCCATTAATACGCATAAAGCGTATACAAAGATCGTTTTATTGGTTGGAAAAATCGTTATAGAATTTCGATGAATATTTTTAAAAATTCTGCGTGGAGGGATTCAAAAATTAGATGTTGAATTTTAAAATTTTCAATAAAACCGCACGCTGAACAAGGCCGTATCATCAAAGAAAGGGGCTTTGCCGCGGTGTTTGTCAACGGCTTCAAAAATGAGCTCATTCAGGCGGGCCATTTTGTGCTCGTAATTTTTATGAATGGTATCAATGAGTTTTTCCATGCTGAACGATTCGTTTTCCTCGTTCTCAATTTCCGTCAACCCATCGGTATAACACAACAACATGCTGTTTTTTGGAACATACAACTGCGCTTCTTCAATGGCAGGCAACTCATCAACCATGCCCAGGCCGGTTGTACCGCTTACCAGGTAGCGCACCTCGCTGCCGGTTGAAAATACCGGGTGGTTATGACCTGCATTGATGTAGGTAAGTTTGCGTGAAATAATATTATACCGCGCAATGAAAAGGGTAATGAATTTTTCGCCTTTTGCACTCAATGTAACACTGGCATTTAACTCTTCAACAATTTTGCTGAGGCTGTAGTTGGTGTATTTGATGAGCGCGCGCAAATTGGCCTGGAAATTGGCCATTAGCAAAGCTGCCGAAATACCTTTGCCCGACACATCGCTTATGCAAAAAACAAACTCATCTTCATCAACGGGAATGTAATCATAATAATCACCACCTACCTGCTGGTGCGCTTTATACAAAGCGGCAATGTCAACCTTACTGTCACTGGGTAAATTGGCGGGTAACAACAGCGCCTGCATTTCACTGGCTACCTGCAATTCTTTTTTAATCAATTCCTGCTTTATACCTTCCTTGGCCAGGCGTTTGTTTTCAATGGCCACTACAATGATGTTGGTAAGGGTTTGTATAAACGGCATGTGCTTGATGGTGGGACTGATTTTTAATTCATCTTCATCAAGATCACCAATAAGCAAATAGGCCAGGGGGGACTCCTTATGGAAAACCGGGATTACCACGTCAAATGAATTCAGGTAGTCTTTTGATGAGGATTCAATAACGGTTATTTCGCGTATTTTCGTAAGGTCGTTTTTGACATTGATTTCCTTGCTTGATGCCTTAATGCCGTACTTTAAAATGCAAACCCAGTTGTTGTCATAGGTAAACAGCATGAGCTTGGTAATGCCCAGCTGTTCTTTCAGAATGAATTTATAAATCTCCAACAACTTCTCAGTGCTGTTGTTGGTGTTAATGGCTTTGGTTATATCAAGCAGGGAGTTAAGCTTGAAGTCCATAAGACTAAGCTTATCGTGTAGTTTCCCTCCTTTTTTCGTTTCTTCCGTCATCCTCTCTCAA
>DASPJQ010000898.1:0-7441 GCA_035628535.1 Flavobacteriales bacterium
TCTTTGCACACAACTCGCCACTAGTGACTAAAACAACGCATTTAACCTAATTATAACCATGGCAAAAATTCTAGCGAACGATGGCATTGATAAGTCAGGTAAAGACTTATTGGAAAAGGCCGGACACACTGTTATAACCGAAAAAGTAGCCCAGGCTGACCTGATCAACTATGTAAACGCAAACAACATTGAAGTGATCCTCGTGCGCAGCGCAACAACCGTTCGTAAGGATTTGTTTGACGCTTGTCCATCGGTGAAAATGGTAGGCCGCGGTGGCGTGGGTATGGACAACATTGATGTGGAATACGGTCGTTCAAAAGGCGTTGATGTGTTCAACACACCGGGAGCATCATCACAGTCGGTGGCTGAGCTCACCATGGCGCATTTGTTTTCGTTGGCGCGGTTCCTGCATGATTCCAATAAGCACATGTATAAAGAGGGCAATACACAGTTTGAAGCATTGAAGAAAAAATATTCAAAGGGATTTGAATTGCGCGGAAAAACATTAGGCATTATCGGGTTCGGCCGCATTGGACAAAGCCTTGCTTCCTATGCGCTTGGTTGCGGCATGAACATTATTGCCAATGACCACCATGAACATGATGTAACGGTTGATGTACATGTAGGGTTGCAAAAAATTCCTGTAAAAATTCACACAACTTCACTTGAAGCGGTTATCAAAGGTTCTGATTTTATTTCAATTCATGTTCCCAAGCAAAAAGACGGTAAACCCATTATAGGCGCAGCTGAACTGGCCATGATGAAAAAAGGCGTTGTGTTGTTGAATTCAGCCCGCGGTGGCGTAATTGATGAAACCGAATTGCTGAATGCCTTGAACAGCGGGCAGGTTGCAGCCGCAGGTCTTGATGTGTTTGAAAAAGAACCAACACCCCGTGCCGATTTGCTGGCGCATCCAAACATATGTTTAACCCCGCATATAGGAGCAAGCACCAACGAAGCGCAGGACAGGATAGGAATGGAGATTGCCGAGAGAATAATTAAACATTACAGTAAAGCCCTGGCGTAAATTTCAACGAATGAAATATATGAATGAACCGATAGTAATAGATCTCATTATTTGAAATCCCATTATTCAAACATCACTTAACAAACAGGTTCACTTGCCCACAATCCAACCCATAAAGGCCATACGCCCGGTTCGCGACAAAGTAGCGTTAGTTGCTTCGCGTGCGGTGAACACCTACATTCCACGGTTGCTGAATGCAAAACTTGAAGAAAACCCGTTTACATTTCTACAGGTTATTTTGCCTGAGCACGGTAAAAAAGCCACCACAAAGCCCAACACGGTTGAACGGTTTAAACTGGTAAAGAAAAAATTCGAGCAGTTTCGCAAAGAGGGAATTTTAATCCAGGAAAAAACCGAATGCATATATATTTACAGGCAAATCCGGAAAGGCAGGTCGTACACCGGGCTGATTGCCGGAGCATCCGTAAGTGATTATACCAACGGTATAATAAAGGTGCATGAACAGACCCTGAAAAAACGCCAGGAGGTGTTTACTGATTATCTTGAAACCTGCGGGTTCAATGCCGAACCGGTTTTGCTGGCCTACAAAGAAAATAAAACAGTTGAAAGCGTGATTGCGGCTTATACCAAACAGCGCCCTGAATATGAATTTACTACAGCCGACCGCATAAGCCATTATTTGTGGATCATTGATAAACCGGCTGACATTAAAAAAATACAAAAAGCGTTTACTGAAATTGATGCGCTGTATATTGCCGATGGGCACCACCGTTCGGCTTCATCGGCCGGGTTGCTGGAACGCAAAAAAAATAAAAACAAAAAAATAAAAGGCAATGAGATGTTTAATTATTGCCTTTCATTCTTTTTGTCCGATTCACAGCTACGCATTCTTGAGTTCAACCGCCTGGTAAAAGACATCGGCAAATTAACCTATCCCCAAATTTTGCATGCTATCGGTAAAAACTATACTGTAAAAGAAATCGGTAAAAAAGTAGCCACTCCGCAAAAACCCGGGCAAATGGGTATGTATATGGACGGTAAATGGTATTTGCTAACCATTAATCCCGATTTGCGCAAAAATAAAAACGCGGCCCAGAAATTGGATGCTTCATTGCTTACAACGTATATCCTTGACCCGGTATTCAACATAAAAGATCTTACCAAAGATCCCCGCATTGATTTTGCTGGTGGTAATCTCGGAACCGATTACCTTGAAAAAAAAGTCAACAAGGGTGAAGCGGTAATTGCCTTTTATTTATATCCTGTTTCGTTCAGCGAATTGAAAGAAGTTTCGGATAAAAACTTAATCATGCCACCCAAAAGCACTTATATACTTCCTAAAATGCGCAGTGGATTAATTGTTCAGCCTTTGAGTCAGTAAATCTCTTACGGTGATTCCAATAGTTCCAGCAACCGGTGTTTTTTTTCCCGTGAAACCGGCACCTCAGTTCCATCGGCCATAATAAGATAACCACCATCGGTTTTTATGAATTTTTGTACCTGATCCAGGTTGACGATATGTGTTTTAAATGCCCTGAAGAATTTTTTTGGATCAAGGATATGTTCATATTCCTTTAACGTTTTTGTAGAATTGATTTTTTTTCCATCCAGCAATATAATATTTGAGTAATTGGAATCCGATTCCAGGCGAATGATCCGGTCCGTATCGATATATAGAATTTCATTCATACTTGATACTGCCAGCTTGTTGCTTCCCGTATTACTTTTTATTTTCTCAAGCAATTGTGCGATATTCGTCAACTTTGGTTTGTCTTTTTCCATCGTTGAAATTTTATTTACGGCATCCACCAGTTCACTTACAATAAGCGGTTTTAGCAGATAATCTACCGCGTTATGCCGAAAAGCTTTTACAGCATAATGATCATAGGCGGTTATAAATACTACGTGGAAAGAAATATCCTTAACCTTTTCGAGCAATTCAAACCCACTCATTGCCGGCATTTGTATATCTAAGAAAACTACATCAGGACAATGTTTTCGTATTGCCTCAATGCCAAGGGCCGGATCACTTACCGCTTCCTTTACATCAACATTTCTGCAGTTTTCTGCCAATAATGCCGCAAGCGATTCCACGCCATTGATTTCGTCATCAATTATTATTACTTTCAGTATATTCATATTGTTGTTATTTTAGTAATGGCTGGTTGTAAAAGGCACTGTCAATGTTACGCGTGTTCCGCAGATGGATTATTTTCCGTTTCATTTTCCTTGTTTATCTTTATAGTAAACTGACCATTGTTGGGATTTGGAAAAACTATGATCTGCTGATCAACATCTGTTTCTTCATGGACAATTTCTTCAAACTCTCCAGTTCTCCAAAAAGGACTGGTACTTCCACCGGTGCAACCGTGAATGTAAGCAAGGCAATAGGTATTATCAGTAGAAATACCAGAAGCGATGAATCGGGGATTTAATGTAACAGAATTGGTTCCACGAAATGCTGTGGGTTTTGTTTGAGAAGTAATATTACTGCTTGCAACTACATTGGCTGATTCATAGTAGTTGGCCGCTATTGGGGTGGTTAATTGTAACGGATTGGTTGTTGTGGGGCAGCTTAAAGGCGATTTCCATATTCCCCGGCCAAACACACCTGCACGAACGGTATTTTCTGTATAGTTAATCTCCATTTGCTTACTGAAAGTCAATGGCAGTCCGGTTTTATACGGGACCCAATTACTCATGCTTGCATCACGGAAATATATTCCTACGTCTGTGGAAAGATAAATACCGTCATTTGTAGCGTGGTCCATGATCATCGAAAACGGGTATTCGGTTGAAGGCAAACCCTGGCTATAATTGCTCCATTGTGTTCCATCATACTTTAGGATTATAACTCCAGGATTATTTGGAATATGGAGTAACACGTAAACTACATCCTTATTCCATGGACTGGTTTCAATATCTTTAAAGTCGATTGAATAAAAATCAGTTCCGACAACGTTAATGCAGGATCCACAATTAAGCATAGTGGAAAGACTTGAAAAGTTAGGTACAATATTCACCCATTGTGGATTGCCGGAGTTATAACTGTCGTTATGTCCTACCCACACATCATCCAAATTGTTCCCGGTATATTTAATGATTGCAGGTGGTGAGTTAGTAGGCCAACCCGTTGCGCTGATTAAAAAGTGTAAACTATTGATGGTTTGAGGAGAAAACGACATACCCTTAATAGGGGCCGCTTCATTAAACCAATCTGAGGTGGCAGGACGTGAAGATGTATTGGCGTTAGGTGCTAACAAAAGAGGAATCCACCTTACAACAAATTGCCGGTTTGTGAAATCATATTGACTTATTCCAATTCCGTGGGTTTTCGAACATGTATTGTCGTTATATTGATTCGCATATGAATAACCTTTTCCATGAAAGATCCGATTTGGCCTGTAGGGATCCTGATAATATTGTTTACTGGTAAAACCTTGAGCATCCTGTTGTGGTTCAATTGAACCAATTGAAAATGTTCCTCCGGTAGCGGGGTCATAGTAATTTCCAGCTAGTTTAGAAGCGCCACCGTCATTTGAAGTGTAATAATCAGCGGGATGATAACACCAGCCTGTTGTTGCATAACCCACATACATATTTGCATCAAAAATCATATTCGCATCGTTGAATTTATCAATTAAAGCACCATCATTCTCCCAGGTTTGATGGGTATATATGTTCTCTTGAATATTGGCATCGTACACATCGGTATTAACTATGTCACCTCCACCCAAAGCATACAGGTTTGGTTGCGATTGTGAGCCGGAAAATCCATTGATAAGACAAACATGTAGACCATTATTCATTGGATAGAAATGTGGAAGAGGATCAGAAGAATTAGTCCCCAATGCCGACCAAACCAAACCACCATCGTGCGCAATAAACCCATAATCATAAACGCCAGTGGAAGAATTCCAGATTTTTTGAACCTGTATATCATGCATATCATCATGTATATATCCTCCACGACTATGGAAGGCTCTATTTACATGAGTTAAATGGTTTCCTGTGTTGAGATCGTAATAATTTAAGACTTGGCCACCAAACCAAAGTCGATTATTCAAGGGGTCAAACGCCAAAGCAATGCGTGTGCCCCCATAGCCGCCAAATCCTGTTGAACAAGCAGGTGCGGGATTTAAAGGAGTAAAGTTCAAACTGAAAGGTGAATTAATATTTTTAGTGATTTTATCCAAAAAGAATTGTCCCGCATAATTATCCCAACCATATGGATCCCATCCTTGTGGTGTTCCCGGAGTTTGGGTACTTAATAGGAAAATGTCTCTATCACCGTTTGAATTTGTTTGTTGACCTAGAGTAAGCATACAATGCGCTCTATTCTCAATAGGATTACAACCCATTGTGATATTTGAAGAATAATCTGTAAAGGTTTGGCCATCGTCATTTGATTCCATGAACATAGCAGCTCCTACGGGCTCACCCCATAGTCCTCCCAAGGCATGTGATCCGGATATATAGCAATAATATCCCCCACCTGATTTTTGAACAAAAACCATACTTTGCACATACGTATTGACTGTACTTGAAACAGGTCCGGTTCCCCAGGAAGCACCTCCGTCTGTACTTCTAAACAAACCAACCGATGTACAAGCAAATAATAATTGTGGGTTACCGGGATATACAGCAATATTTTTTATAACGTATGTTTGAGCACTATATGGTAATGCCGTTAAGCTACTCCAGGTCTGATTTACGAAATCGTATTTACAAATTCCGGTGGAATTATCCATACTACCTGTTCCTGGGTTATATCCAACATGATAATTCCCAACGAGCAACTCTGTAGAGCTAAGAAAAGTTAGCGCTAAGACACCATTGAAACCACAGGAATTGGCGTTAACGTTGGTCCAATTTTGTCCCCTATCGGTGCTTTCCCACAATCCCCCAAATACACCTCCCACAAATAAATGGTCTTCATCCAACGGGTCAATTACCACTCGATTTAATTGGGAAGTTTCGAATTCTAATCCCGATGGATTAATGTCGTTGTGTGAATGCGGTCCTACAAATTCCCAATTGCTCTGAGAGAATACATTGCCCGACAATAACAGCAATAAAACTGGAATTGTCCTTTTGAATCTTGAAATCATAGTCAATGTTTTAAAAGTTTAGATGCATTAATTTCTTTTTTCCAATTCTGACAATCTGTTTTCCAATTTTTGGTTTTCTTCTTTTAATTGCAGGATATATAGGGTTAGTTCTTCTACTTTTTCGAGAAGTTTTGCATCCATTTCACCCAAATCAAATCCACCTTCCTTTACCAATTCCTCGGCAGAAGGTATACCAGGCAAATGTTTGTTTTTTTCAACAAACTGTTTAACTTCATTCAATGGCATAAGCCTATAATTATTTGCAAAAACATAATCTGACCAATCGCTGGTATTGTAAAGTGCTACCTTAACTTTTTCAGTAAGAATTCCTGTCTGTACATAAAGCAGATAAGGATTCGTGGTAGTTACGTTAATCTGAGCTGGATTTCCAATCAATACTTTTCCATTTACTGTAAGCGGTGCAATTGGGTTAGTAGTGCCAATACCAACAAATGGATTTGTTCCGTTTCCTATGCGCATTACTTCAGTATTGTTAGCGGAAAACGATAGTGAGGTTGCAGAAGTATGATACATGCCCAGTCCAGGGGTACTATACCAGCCGTATTCCGGAGATGTTGCAGTACCATACAAAGGATTATGATAAATATATGGTGCTCCAGTTATACCTGAACTTGAAACAAGGAAATCGCCATTTACCGAAAGTTTAGCTGTTGGACTCGTTCCTACAGTTGTGCTACCACCAATACCCAGATTTCCGTTAGAATATAGTGCAGTGAGCACTCTTCCGGCCGACCACGTGTTCATAATATAATCATTTGAACCGCCCGAAACATAAGGCGTACCCATAGTCCAATCATAAGAACCAGTACCATTGGTTCCGAACGAAAGAAGACATTCATATTGTGTGTTATTAGGTCGTGTAAGATAAAAACGGCCACCGCCCGAACCGGTAGCATTGGCGTCAAAACGGGTCTTCCCCACTACATGCAATTGTTGTAAAGGACTTGCGGTCCCAATTCCTACAAATCCGGATGAGGGCCAGGGATTAGTGTTTTGCGCTTCTAATGAAGTGGCAGAAAAAAATAATCCTGCACCCAAAATAATTAGTTTTTTCATAGTCAAAAGTTTTTTTCAATAACAAAGGAACTCCAACTGCCTAATTATGAATTGCAGTTTGAGCCAACTCCGGTCCAATTTGAGGGAACTGTCAAAATTAAAAGGTATAGTTTGGACCCCTGGTGTTTTTTGTATACATATCAATGCCAAAAGCATACCCGGTTTAGTTTATACCGGTATTTTCCATAACTTTAGGTTTTAATGTTAACCGATGACCCCTAAACACATAACCGAGCACATGATGGCGGGCGACACCTTCAGCCAA
>DASPJQ010000899.1:0-2821 GCA_035628535.1 Flavobacteriales bacterium
GAAAAACGGCACGCAATAGTCTTCACGGGTTATGTCCATGTGATAAAGTTAACAAAATCGATGATTGACACCAAGGGCTAGCAAGCCGCTGGGTAAGTAAATTTTGTATATTTACGCGATGTCTATGGAACACGTACACGATGAAATTCCTATTCACAATTTCAGCACCGATGATGCTTCCAGCATTCCTTTCAGGTATATCCCACTTGAATTAAAAACTGACTATGACACCTCGGTACCGCACCGTCACAATTATTATGAAATGTTTATTTTCACAAAGGGTGGTGGTTATCATGACATTGATTTTACCCGGTATCGTATTTCTGAATTCGCTATCCATTTTGTTTCACCCGGGCAGGTGCACCAGGTAGAGCGTGAACTGGGCACCTACGGATTCGTGCTTTTATTTTCACGCGATTTTTTTGCCATGAATACCGAGAATAAAAACCTGTTGTTTGATCTGCCATTCCTCAACAACAACGGGCCTGATCCGGTTCTTGATTTAACAGCCACCGAGATGGCTTTTTTCACTACTATTCTTTCAACCATGGAAATTGAGTATAAAAATAAAAACCCGTTGAAAGAAGAAATGCTGCGTTCATACCTGAATATTCTGTTATTGCAAAGTCATAGACTGTACAACGAAAAGCACCCCGTTGCCAAAGTCATTACCGGTTCAACCCTGTATAAGGATTTCAGGATACTGCTTGAAAAGAATTTTACAAAACTGCACAAGGTCATGGAATATGCCGAACAGTTAAATGTGACGGAAAAAACGCTGAATGAAAACATCAAAAAAGTGACCGGTAAAACCGCCAGCGAACACATTTTCGACCGCATTATCCTGGAGGCAAAACGCCTGCTGAAACATTCTGATTTAACCACCAAAGAAATAGCCTATTTTTTAAATTACCAGGACCCAGCACATTTCAGCAAATTTTTTAAGACGCAAACAGGACAATCACCCAGCGATTTCAGGGAGCAACCAGGGTTGTAAGCTAATTCCGAATCCTGAGTTCCCAATTCGTATTCAGGCATTAA
The DNA here is from genome assembly GCA_035628535.1 of Flavobacteriales bacterium. Lineage (GTDB taxonomy): Bacteria > Bacteroidota > Bacteroidia > Flavobacteriales_D > UBA2798 > DASPJQ01. Next base: position 1,042 of record DASPJQ010000899.1, read on the forward strand.
ACCGGCTATTCAAGTGGTGCTCCAAAGCCATTGGTCAACAAACCGTTCGAAATTCAGAATTCGAAATTACTACCGGCTCACATTCAACTTAACCGTTCTGGCCGTTTCTTCACAAATCATACGCACATAATAAACCCCTGCAGCCACTTTAACTCCATTTGAATTATTCCCGTCCCAGGTTACCGTATAAGCCCCGGCACCGTTTTTTTGGTTGTAAAGGGTATGTATACATTGTCCAAGGTTATTGTAAATTTTAATTGTTACGGACGATGGGCTACTTAAAGAAAATGAAATCATGGTTTGATCTGTTAAAGGATTAGGAAAAATCCTTGTGTTGTTAAAACAGGTTCCAAATTCATCGGGTAACGCATCGGGCACAAACGCTTTGGTCATCCAATAACCGCGTCCGTGTGTTCCAATGCGAATGGTACCGTCCGGTTCGTAATAATGTATATCGGTAACCATTACGTTGGGCAAATTATCGTTAAAACTGTTCCATGTATGACCACCGTCAATACTTAAATACATCCCAAGGTCGGTTCCTGCGTACAGGTGTTGCGTGTTATGCGGATCAATGCAAATGGCGTTGGCAGGAACTCCGGGAAAATCACCCGAAATATTGGTCCACGTTGCGCCATAATCAACCGATTTCCAAATATTTTCGCCCGCATTGTACGATGAACGTACCGCGAATAAAACACCCGAAGAATCAGGGTGACATTCAATATCAATTACCTTGTTCATGGGCAACGTTCCGGTAAGCCAGGTGCTGCCGCCATCCAACGAACGGCAAAATTTAGTTATAGTAAAATAGGGGTCCTGTACAGTATAAATAATATCCGGATTAACATGATCAAATGCAAAGGCAATCATATAGGGCGCACCATATACGCTTGTCCAGTTATGGCAGGTATCATCAGTGCGGTATATTTCCGAATCGGTTGCCGTAAAAAACGTTGCCCGGTTGGTTGGATGCATAACAAAAGGTGTAGTAAAGTAATTGGAAGAAATGATTCCCGAATTGCGCTGCTCAACCGAGTCGCCATTGAGTGTAATCCTGAACCTGCCTGCATACAATTCTGATCCGTACCAAACATTTTCATTGCCATAATCAACACTAACCATAAAGCCGTCACCCGTTTGAAACTGTTTCCAGGTTTTTGACGTGTCAAGGTGCAAATTGCACCATGAACCGTTATCCTGTGTGCCGCAAAGTGCAATGTTGGGATTGGTGGCCGATGAAGCTATGTAATAAAACTGCGTAGTGACCAAGCCGTTATTTTTAAGGTACCAATGGTAACCCTGGTTGGTGCTTTTGTAAACCCCACCATCGCAAAAAGCATATACTGTATTGGGATTTTGCGGGTCCCAGCCAAAACTATGGTGATCGGGATGCACCCATGGATAATCCAACTCAGCCGGTGAATAATCATAATAATACCAGTTTGCTCCTGCATCAAATGTTTTATATAGGTATACACCTCCTGTAAATACAATGTTTGTGTCAACGGGTGAAACCGATGTAATGTTGCCGTACCAGCCCTGGCATATATTGTCAAACGGTGGCGGATAACAATAAAAATCATACGAAGGACTTAAAGCAGTCCACGTTGCACCGCCATCGGATGTTTTGTAAAAGCCGCGCATTTCGCCACAAGCCGGGCTTGCTTCGGGATACGAAACACCTGCATACAATACGTTGGGAAATGCATCGCAAATACTAACCGAAGTAAAACCGAAATCGGCAGAAGGAGGTAAACCGCTCGTGAGGGAGGTCCAT
>DASPJQ010000900.1:0-3904 GCA_035628535.1 Flavobacteriales bacterium
ACAGGCTGGTCAAATGTGAGCAACCCGGCTTCGGGTTCAGTTGACTTATATTCAGTGTCTTTCAGCAGTTCAAGCAATGGTTTTATGACTGGTGAAAGTTCAAAGGTTTACCAATGGGACGGCAGCAGTTGGAACGAACACAGCACCAGTTTACCGGATAACAGTTTTCATGTGTACAGTGTATGGACGGTGAGCAACAGTTTGGCTTATGCCGCTTGTAGTGCCGGTTTTGGCGGGGGTGGATATATATTGAAGTACAACGGCTCAACCTGGACCACCGACTATAATTATACGGGTATGGGCACCGAACTTTTTACAGGTATATGTTTTCCAAGTGCCGGAAAAGGATATGCAGTTGCCAATAGTGGCATCATTAAAACCAAAGGTACAGCAAGTGGTAAGGACGATTTAAATGCATTGGAAAACACTTTAAATGTATATCCAAATCCATTTGACAAACAAATAAATATACAATATGAGTTAAAGGAGGCCGGTATGGTAAATCTTGTTCTTTATGACGTAAGCGGCAAGCAGGTTAACAGCCTTTTGAATCATTACCGTTCAACCGGGATGCATGAATGGACGCTGGATGTTTCAGGTTTAAACAGTGGGGTATACGTTGTTAAAATGGAGGTCAATGGTCAGTCAGGGACCATTAAAGTAGTGAAATAGTTATCGATAAATCAGCTATAAGGACCAGTATACTGCTGACATATCCATACACTGGTAACCAATTACGCATCCCGGTTTGCTGCATTTGTGACAGACCGGGGTGCTTTTTTGCATGGGTTTTTAGCAATTGCCCCTGTCTGAATAGCTACCAGTAGGTATAATGTACCGGAACTATGCTGCTTTATACGGTTGTAACCGTAGCATATGAATAGTGGAAAGAATTTAAAAGGAGTAATAAAGTGTCTATTTTTATTTAACATAATATAAATTATGGGACAAAAATAAAAATCATAAAACGATATAATTCAAATACTTATAATTTTTGGGTTAATCCAGTTCTTTACATAAATAAATAAAAGGTCGCATAATTTTGACTTATAAAAAGGCGAATTAATTGTGCGTACTCCCAACTGATGCAACAGCTGCCTCAAGCAGCAATAAGGGCAGCATTGCCAGCGTTGCAACAGTTGCGCCTGCAATGGCCACCAGGAGCATGCCAACAAATTCAAGCCAGCCAGCATAAGCCAATAAGGCAATAATAAAAAGAACCACTCCCAACGTAATAAATACAGCCCCCCATTTAACCGGTTCTTTTTGTTTTTTTGGACCTGCGTTTGCCTGGTTAATGGGTTCAATTTGTTTTACCGGTGTAACCGGAATGTCTTTCCCCACAGTTGTTTTTTCATTAACAACAGAATCAGGTTTAATTACAACTTTTACTTTCTGGATTTCTACCGCAACATGCTTTTTATCAGTTCCCTTCTTTGTTTCTTTGATTAAAATTGGTTTGGGTTTTATCAATTCCATGTTTTTTTGAGGAGTATCACTCGCGGTTTGTTCAATCATGCATGAATTGCCTGGTTTGATACTGCCGGTATACACCATATTTTCAGCGGGTGCTTCATCGCTGATCCCACTTATGCGAACATCAATTTTATCATACCTGGCTGCATAACCGTTGCTGGTTGGCCATCAATGCGCTTGTTGAAATAATACTTACCGGTGTTGCACGAGGCCAGTGTTATTACCAGCATAAAAAAATAAAATGGTTTCATGTTTCTTTGTTTGACCAAAATTCGGCCATGTTGACCAGCTGGCACAGCACAAACACAGAAAAACCCAGGTTTTAGAAGGCTAAAAAAGAAATACATACAACTGAATATTAGCTAATTGTATGTTTAAAAACTGATTTCAAAACTTATCTAAAGCCATGAATCAACTTTACCTAATTTTGTGGTGTTGAGTTTTGATCCCTATACCACCAACCTTCCCGTCACCGAAATTGTTGGTGAAGTAAAAAAGCACCTTGCCCTTATCAATACGTTAATTGTAAATGCTCCGCCCGGTGCCGGAAAAAGCACCCTGTTGCCGCTTGTATTGCTTGATGAACCCTGGCTCGGGAACAAAAAAATAATCATGCTTGAACCACGCAGGCTTGCCGCCAAAACCATTGCCTTACGCATGAGCAGTATGCTTGGTACAGGCATTGGCCAAACCATTGGTTACCGCGTGCGTTTTGAGAACTGCGTAACCGCAACCACCAAACTTGAGGTGGTTACCGAGGGCATTTTAACCCGTATGCTGCACCACGACAATGCACTTGAAAATGTTGGCCTGGTTATTTTTGATGAATTTCACGAACGTAGTTTGCATGCTGATGTGGCCATGGCTCTGTGCCGGGAGGCCCAGCAGGTGTTGCGCCCCGATTTGCGTATTATGGTCATGAGCGCCACCTTGAACATGCCTCAGTTGACTAACCTGCTGGGCGCTCCTGCAGTTACCGGCCAGGGGAAACTGTTTCCCGTTGAAATAAAATATACCGGTGATACCGATCCCATGCTGTTGCCCGAATTGGCGGCACGAACGGTGTACAAAGCGGTTCATGAAAATGAAGGCGACACGCTTGTTTTTTTGCCTGGTGAGGCCGAGATACGCAAGTGCGAAGAAATTTTAAGTGCCCGGTTACAGGAATTTCGCATACACCCCTTGTACGGGCAATTGCCTCCGAACGAACAATTCGCGGCCATAATGCCCAACAAATACGGGCAGCGTAAAATAGTTCTGGCTACTTCTATTGCCGAAACCAGTTTGACCATTGAGGGGGTTAAAATTGTGGTGGATACCGGTTATGCCCGAACCAGTAAATTCGACCCTAAATCAGGCCTGTCAAAACTGGAAACGGTACGTATTTCAAAAGACAGTGCCGACCAACGTGCCGGCCGGGCCGGGCGTTTGAGCGAAGGTGTTTGTTACCGCATGTGGACCAAAGCCACACACGAGCGGTTGAACGAACACCGCATACCTGAAATAATGGAAGCCGACCTGGCTGCGTTGGTTTTGGATATGGCCCAATGGGGCGTTCATGATATACAACAACTCACGTGGCTCACCCCTCCACCAAAGGCCGCTTTGCAACAGGCAACTGAAACCCTGCACCAGTTGAACGCCTTGGATAACAATAAAATTACAGCTCACGGAAAACAGGTTCATGCACTGGCATGCCACCCGCGTTTGGCCCACATGTTGTTGATGTCGCAAAACGACAACAGCGTACAACTGGCAACTGATATTGCTGCAGTTTTGGAAGAACGCGATCCTTTGCCGAAAGATTCGGGAATTGATTTGAACTTACGGGTTGAGGCTTTACGCAGGGCACGCGCTACCGGCAATATGGGAAACCGTTTTGCACGCATTGAAAAAGTAGCGGCTAGTTACCGTAAAATGCTGAATAGTGAAGTGAGCAACGATGCTGTTGACCATTTTGAAACCGGTTTGTTGCTGGCCTTTGCTTACCCTGAAAGAATAGCCAGCGCCCGGCCTGGTAACAATGCACAATTCCAGTTAGCCAACGGAAAAATTGCAACGGCCGGCCATAAAGACGATTTGGCACACGAGCCCTGGCTGGCGGTTGCACATATGGATATGCGCGATGGATTGGGAAAAATTTTTATGGCGGCACCCTTGAACCCGAAAGACCTGTTGCCGTTGGTGAAAGAACAGGAAGTAATTGCCTGGGATACGCGCAAAGGCGGAATTATAGCCAGCAAGGACTTGCGCATTGGAAGTATTGTACTCAAGTCAACTCCCCTGTCTGCTCCCAACAAACAACAAATTGTGCGGGCTATAAGTCACGCTATACGTACCGAAGGAGAAAACCTGCTGAATTTTGATGAAACCATGGCGCAGTTGCAAAACCGCATCCTGAGTTTGCGCAAATGGAATGGGAGTGAAA
>DASPJQ010000901.1:0-4264 GCA_035628535.1 Flavobacteriales bacterium
TGCTGCCCTGCTATTTCTACAATTGCGTACATGGTGTATAATTTTAATTAATTAGGGCTGCGAAGATAGCTATTTTTCCATTGCCAAGGCCTTAATTACCCTATAAAAGTAGGCAGTGGCCATTGAAAAATTAATTTACTGAAAATTAGGCGTTTTTGGTAGTTTCTGGTCCAGGTTTGCAGTTGGTGTGAGGTTGAGCATGAGGCGGTTGGGTGTGATAAAAGGCTTGCTTTTTTAATTTTATTTTGATCTTCAGTTAATTATATAACCCTGAAATCGAAATTCTGAATGAGCAGGCCGCCTCCCCTCGACAATCTTTAAATCTTAAATTTTAAATCTTACATAACCTCGGGCCGGGCTTTCGGCTGTAGTCCTTCCAAAAAATGAAAATAAAAAACCCATTCCTAAGGAACCGAAGGATCTGGCTTTTATTTTCATTTTTTGCTTCGGGCTACTTGCCTTAATCCCTGGCGGAGTTTTGGAAAAGATTGTGTTGTTGTGTGCGACCCGCGCTGGGGTCGTATGGCTATCAGTCGTGTTAGTTTATACTGTGTGATTCCTCAGGAGTCAAAACATGCCCGCACCCACTCCATCATTCCCGCGAAAAGCGGAAATCCGCGCATAACCATTTCTATGGTTAAACAAATAAAAATACCGTAGAAATACGGTGGGTTTTTAGAAGTATATTGAGTTTATCCCAGTATTCTAAAATATAAAAATTTATATATGTCTTGGGCAACGTGGCTTTTAGGTCAATTTTCATCAGTTAAACAAACCAAACCAGAATTTTTTAAATTGATTAAAAATACCGTAGAAATACGCTTGATTTGGCTAATAAAAGAATTTAGTTTTAGCGCGCGACATCCCAAAAGTTCCTTTGAAATAGTGCTATAATTCCTATCATTCTTAATATGCATAACTTAGATTTAAAGCAACAAAAAAAAACAGTTTTAAAAATCAATCGTGTAAATAATCGAAAAACCCAACATATAAAAATTTAACGCCATGTCAAAAAAAAAACAACCAAAAGCTAAACTCAAATCAAAATCAAAGCAAAAAACCAAGCCAAAGCACAAGAAAATATCTCCTGAAAAACTCCTGAGACAGTTTTTAGATAATGCTGCAGGGTATGAATTTATTCCGGCTGCTATTCATACACTAAAAAGGGCCTTGGCTGGAAATAGTGGCAATCGGGAAAATATCTTGAGAAAAAACATTCAAAAAATAAAAGGCGCTAACACATTTCTTCAAAAAGTAATTTCTGTTCATGATAATATAAATTATGAATCAAAAAGAATGGTATTTTCTCCAAAATATTTAAATCTTGATTTAAAAAAAGAGATTTCGGATGATGAGTGGGAAAACATTATTCATCGTTCTCATAAGTTGAAAGACGCTAAGGTTACTGCCGATATGGTTCACAAATTAAAAAAGAAGGATTGTGTTTGTGACGACAATGGGGGCACTGATGGAACTCCCACATTCACTCCTAAATACAAATTCGGTTTAACGTTTGACCATTTGTGGTGTTTAGATGAAACGGATCCGGAATGGGGAGGTGATGATGAACCCTATGTGATTTTCAGCATTATTACTGACGAGATGGTTGAATTAGGAATTCCGGCACATGTCGTAAGAACACCTATTTACGGTGACGAAAAAGGAAGTAGCGTAAATGATAACGATAACCAATGGTACTCAAGTCCAAAAGATTCAAGAAGACCTGAAACTGGTGCCGAAAATTTACAATTGTTTGGTTTTACCGGCCCCAGAACAATCCCCTCAAACGTGCTTATAACAGCTGATTGTTTTGAACATGATTATGGCGATACAACGCAATTAATGGAAAACATAAAAACGGCTGTTACCGTAACAACTTCAATCGTAGGTGGAATTGGTGGAGTCATTGCGGGTGCTGCAGGGGCTGGTGGAGTCGCATTAGCGGGAGGTATTGTTCTCGCCATTTATTACCTAATTTCATTGGCCTTAGAGGATGACCGAATTGGAACAACGATGGCGCTGGCATTATCTAATCACATAGCAGAGTCCGATACAACCACAAGCAGCGGAAATCATATGTATAAGTTACTTTTTAAAGACGAAAGTGCAACGTACGAGGCAAATCTTCTGCTGACAAGGCATCCTAATTAAAACGGTATAGGGACACTTGATATGATCTTTATTGATCACGTGCGTTATTTCATAAAAAATGTAGAGCGCAAAAGCTTCTTTCATCGCGGTTAATCGCAGGTTAACCACTTTGACAGTACAAATTTCATTGTTAATTTGGCATAGCTATAAAAAATAAAATAGTGACTCGTATTTCCTTTCCCAAAGCTCGGAAAAAGGTTTTATTGGCCGACTGTAGAAATTAATACCGAAGCAATTCTTTTTGTGCGACAAGTGGCCTTGATAAATGACCGCGTTCCAGCCTAATTTTTTCAAGTGCTAGTGGCCATTTAACAGGCCGCGACAGCAATAAAGTCTTATTGGCCGACCCTGGTGCGCAGACAAACTGCTTTGCTGAAAGCGAGCTTTTGGCTACTTTTTGCCCAAACAAAAAGTAACAAAAAGGAGTAATATTTTTTGTTTTGTATATTTACAATAAAAATGTCCGAACTCCCGCCCAACAAAAATCATCACCGTTATTACAGCAATGTTACGTAATACGTATGTAATTTTTAAGTAATTTTTAATCGGAAAACATGAAAGTCCTCTTTTTATTTTTAGTCGTATTCTTATTACTGCATAACAGCGCCTTTGCCCAATTCACAAAAGAGGAGCGCGGCAACCTTAACATCTTGCTTGGCATTATAAACACCAAAAACAAATCTTCTGCTAAAATCATTGTACAACCGTTTTAGGGTAACGCGTAAGCAAAAACATGTAATTGAAGAACAAAAGGGATTGGTGGAATTAAAGCAAAAAGAAGTGATGGACAGTATTCACTACGCCAAACGCATTCAGCAAGCATTGTTACCAACTGAAAAAAGCGTGACTAAGAAGCTGAAGGATTTGAAGAAATAATAACATAAAAAAGGCAGTTAAAAAAAGCACAAAAGACCTTTTTTGTGCAAATAAAAGCAAAAATGAAATAAAATTTTATTCCCGTATTATAGTATATTTACTAAAAAAGCGTGACCGAACTCCCGCCCGACATACACCAAAAAATCACAACCGATTTTGGCACACAGGCGCCTGAAGCAATTGATTTATTAAACAAAGCCATTTCAACCTCAAAATACGTGAATGATGCGCACGTGGTACGCTGTGTCATTCACTTAGCCGAAAAAGACCTGATCAAACTTACCGAGTATATTGAAATGGCCAAACTGGACCCGCGCGATGTTATGTTTTTGGCCGAGTATACCAACCATGCTGCCGAAAATCCCACGCGCATACATGATTTCAGCAAACCGTTTGGAAAAAACGGTTAAGCCGAAAAAACTAGACCAATGCAAAGCAATGCCCCATAGAATGACTACCTTGCCAATACCAAATCATTTGCATGACACAAGGAAACAAACAACCCGTATACAACCCATGGCCGGCCTACTTCATGATACTTGCCGGCCTATGCCTGATTGCTGCCAAATTGCTGAACCTGGATCGGGCCTGGACCGGTATTGATACATTGAAGGTATGCGTGGGGGCTGCCGTTGCGGTATTTGGCATGGTTAGGTTAATTCAAAAGAAATGAAACCTGCGCGTAAACCCAAAACCGCGAAACCAAAATTTAAAATGCAAAACGTCAAATTCAATACGGTTGACGAGTTTCTTGATTTTTTACCCGATGATGAATTAAAGATCACCAAAGTACTTCGCAGCCTCATATTGGACACCCTGCCCAACGCTACCGAATATTTGGCCTATAATGTGCCTTATTACAAAATCAATAAAAGCATTTGTTTCATTTGGCCGGCAAGTATTTTGTGGGGCAAACAAAAAACGTATGAAGGCGTGCGTTTTGGTTTTACCTACGGCAATTTATTGCGCGATGAAAGCAAATACCTGAGCAAACAAACACGTAAACAGGTTTACTGGCACGACTATACCCGCATTACGCAAGATGATTTGGACATAATAAAGTCATTCCTGTTTGAAGCGGCTGAAATTGACAGGGAAATGAAAAGGCCTGCTAAAAAATGAATGCGGGGGTATTTGAAGTTTGAAGTTTGGGGTTTGAGGTTTGAGGTTTGAGGTTTGAGGTTTGAGGTTTGAGGTTTGAGGTTTTGGCCGCAACGCCTGCAAGCAAAGAGTTTTT
>DASPJQ010000902.1:0-3154 GCA_035628535.1 Flavobacteriales bacterium
ATTAAACTGGCAACCGCTTTATTGGCCAGCAACATAAATTCTTCAATAAGCCTATTGGAATCTTTTTGCACTTTCATAAAAACGCCCAGCGGTTTGCCGTTTTCATCAAGTTTGAATTTTACTTCCTGGCTGTGCAGTTCAAGCGCACCTTGTTTAAGGCGGGCCTTTCGCATAATTTTAGCCATTTTATCAAGCAATAACACTTCCTGGTGGTGGTTTCCAGTCCCCGTCTCAATAATTTCCTGCGCCTCTTCATAAGTGAAGCGCTTGTCACTATGAATAACGGTGCGGCCGTACCAGGTATGTAAAATCCGAGCATCCTCGGTCATGTCAAACACTACCGAGTAGGTAAATTTATCTTCGTGCGGCCTCAGCGAACAAATCTGGTTGCTCAAAATTTCAGGGAGCATGGGCACCACCCGGTCAACCAGGTATACCGAAGTAGCCCGTTCAAACGCATCTTTATCCAAAACCGTATGTGGTTTAACATAATACGAAACATCGGCAATGTGCACGCCTATTTCCCATATTTTTCCATGCTCTTTATCATCGCGCAAAAATTTTACGCTTAATGCATCATCAAAATCTTTTGCATCGTAGGGATCTATGGTAAATGTAAGCGTGTCCCTGAAGTCCCTGCGTTTGGCTATTTCAGCCGGTGTTATATTGTCGGTAAGTTTATTTGCAAAATCTTCAACTTCTTTTGGGAATTTTACCGGTAAATTAAACTCAGCCATAATGGCGTGCATTTCGGCTTTGTGGGTACCCGGTTTACCAAATACCTCAACAATGCGACCAAAAGGGCTTTGCGCCCCAACAGGCCAGTCGGTAAGCCGTACCAATACTTTATCACCGTTTTTTGCTTGACCAAGGTGTTCAAGCGGTACATAAATATCAACGTGTATGCGTTGGTTAGAAGGCCGTACAAACGCGAATTTTTTATTGATTTCAACAATGCCCACCAGCGTTTCGTGTGCGCGGTGCACAACACCAGTTACAACACCTTCGGGTTTACCACCGCTTCGTTTTTTCTTGAGCTTTACGGCTACCGTATCGCCATCCAGTGCATTCAATAAATTATTGCGTTCAATAAAAATATCTTCTTTAACCTGTTCGGTCATTACAAATGCAAAGCCGCGCTGCGTAACCTGTATGCGTCCTTCAATTTCAATGGAAGGGGGCTGACCTTCCAGGTAAAACTTCCCTTTTTGACCTTCCATGATTTTACCGGTGTCGACCATGTTATACAATGCTTCCAACACAAGGTTTTTATTGTTGCCGTGGTTGGCACCAACGGCTGAAGCAATTTGTTTGTGGTTAAACTGCTTACCGCGGTGTTCACTCAGGAAATCGAATATGTGCTGCGAAAGGGCAAAAATGGCCTTATCAGGATTGTTCTTATGCTTGTTCTTTTTTGACATTGTGCGAAAAGTACGCAAAACCCCTTGGACCTCAAAGGCCTAATAGTTAAGATAATACACATAAAAAATCATAATTTGTGTTGATAAATCGCGTTTTTGGACCGACAAAGGGTTGTAAGTTAGCCCTTAAAATTTAAATTTGTAGCTGAATAGCAATCGTAGAGCCTTGATAATAAAACGACTCCTTTTATGTATAAGCATTTTTGCTGGCTTTGAGTCCCTGGCCCAGTCCGATAATTGTGCAACAGCTACAGTCCTGACTGAATGTACTGTGTTCAGCGGTAACAACAATTCGGCAACAACAGGCGCTGATGACACCTACTTGCCGGGTGATATTTGCGCCATTACAGTTGACAATTCAGTTTGGTTCACGTTCACCGCCACCACAACCGGCCCCTATACCTTTACTGTTTCCAATTTGGTTTGTGCAGCCAGTACCAACCTTGAAACCGGTGTTTTCAGCGGATCATGCGGTTTGCTGACACCAGTAAATTGCGATGCCGGTACAACCGGGCTCACCAGCGTATTTAATGCAACAGCCGGAACCAGTTATTTCATCGTGGTTGATGGGAATGCGGGATCAACGTGCAGTTTTGATGCGCTTGTTTGCCCGGGATGTAACATAACTGCCAGCTTCATTCCAAGTACAACTACGGGCGCCTACCCGCTTACCGTTAATTTTGTAAATACCAGCTCAGGAGCCCAATTCTCAACCTGGGATTTTGGGGAGTTTGCCTCAGGTTTTGACGGCACCAACGCCACCTATACCTATGACGAGCCCGGCACGTTTTACGTGACCCTTACCACTTACAATGGTGTGTGTACCGATACCGTTACCGATACCATTGTTGTAACGGGTCCATCGGCAATTATTATACCTAACGTATTTACCCCTAACGATGATGGTTTGAATGATTTATACAAGGTTGAATGCTTCGGTATAACTTCACTTGATGTGCAAATTTTCAATCGCTGGGGCGAACTGGTAGGCTGGTGGAGCGGTGTGAACGGCTGGTGGGACGGCTACAGCGTTATGGCAGGAATTAAAGTGGGCGAAGGCTCCTATTATTACCTTGTAAAAGCAGAAGGCATTGACGGCACAGTGTTTGATGAAAAAGGATTTTTGCAATTATTCAGGTAATTCGCAGGTCGGTTTCAGGCAAGCTGTTTCGATCAGAAACACAAATATATTTAATTGATTTAAAATCTATGTCGCAAATTGACGAGTTTAATGCATACCGCCAAAAAATGAATGAACGCATGTTGTCAAATGACAACCTTGTCATCAAACGTTTTTTTAACCTGGACACGCAAACTTACCAGCATGGGGCCCTGGATGTAAAAACCAAGGAAATGCTTGGACTGGTGGCTTCCATGGTTTTGCGTTGCGATGACTGCATTAAATACCATTTGGGAAAATGCCATGAAGAAGGACTGAACCGTGAACAAATCATGGAAATTTTTCAGGTAGCTTTAATGGTTGGCGGTTCCATTGTTATTCCACATTCAAGGCGCGCATACGAATACTGGGAAGAACTGGAAACGCGGGAACGTTCAACGATACATTAATGTACAAATTCTGAGGAGTTAAAAGTAACAAAAATTGAAAACATCGCGCTTCAATATATTTTCTGCTTTTATTGCACTGTTTTTAGCGTTTGGCGCCCAAGCGCAAACAACCCGCGTGAAAGGAAAAGTGATGGATGCCACCACGAAGGAACTTTTACCCTATG
>DASPJQ010000903.1:0-3284 GCA_035628535.1 Flavobacteriales bacterium
AACGCACAAACGTTTCATGATTCGCTAAAAATTGAATTAACCTCTTCAGATCCCGGCACCCTGCATTATACATTCAACGATCCGTTTTGCAACAAGGACACGTGCACGCATGCTACATTGAAGTATAAAACTCCTTTTTACATTAAAGGGACAAACACAATTTGGATTTACAATTACAATGATAAAACCGGGCGTGTAAGCAAGTATGCAAAAGCGTATTTTTATAAAATCCCGCATAACTGGACCGTTCAACTCCATTGCAAATACAATGCGCAGTACACGGCTGGTGGCGATGGTGGAATTATTGATGGGCTGTACGGTGATACCGACTGGCGCAAAGGCGCATGGCAGGGCTATCAGAATCAGGACTTCGAATGCATTGTTGATTTACAAAAACCCATACAGGTGGGTTCAGTTGACGTGCGATTTTTACAGGACACCAAATCATGGATTTTCTTCCCTAAAACAGTTGAGTTTTATTCTTCGTATGATGGAAAAACATGGAACAAATTCGGGGCAAATCCCAAACAGGATATTGCACCAGCTGAAAAAGACCTTCCTGTTGAAATTAAAAAAATCGGCACGTTTATAAAACCCATACAGGCACGATACATAAAAATAAAAGCAATTAATTTTGGAAAGCTTCCCAAATGGCATGCAGGATATGACATGAACAACGATGATGCGTTTATTTTTGTAGATGAGATTGAAGTTAAATAAAAAAGTTGGAGGGTTTTCGCCAGAGGCGTACCTGCCTTTGACCGGGAGATTTCAGGTGAGGTAAAAAAGAATTATGACCATTAATGATTTCATCCGTACGATTGAAGAAAAAAGCAGCGGCTGTGTTGCCATTGTTGACCGCGAGCCGGGCATGAATTGGAATAAACCATTATCAACCGCATGTTCAACGATTTTTTTTCCAGGGATTTTTCATATCAGAAATTTGTTTCAGCTATTGAAGAAATAACAATACATGACCTCCCATACTTTATTCTAAAACATTTGTTACATTATGACATGGCGTACCAGGCTGAAATGATGACTGAAGAAGATGCTAAATTTATGGCCATGAATTTTATCGGTATGTTTGAAAAGGACGCCAGGTTCTATTCAAATTCCACCTGGAACAAAAATGAGTATTCTGGTGGAAACGTTGAATTAGGTTTGTCGGGTTTAATGACTTAACCGATGCTACCTTTGATTCGGGCATTATTGCTATTGATTCAAAACATGTTGGAATAATCTGGTTTCGGGACGAGGATTAATTCCAAACTAACCACACTGGCTGATGCAGCCTGACACCGGCTACCGGCTACGGGAAACCGAATATTTTTCAAATAACAATTCCTTAACACTTTTATACTGACCTTTCGGGCATGATAACTGTACAGGTTGATAAACGTGCCTATGAAAACGTCATTAAAAATACTCGCCATAATCACACTGGCACTTTTACTTTCACTCAACGGTTTTTGCCAGTTACCAACCATAAAAGCCACCTCGCAAGGTTGGGCGGGCGGTGTTTGTTGCCGCACCGGCACTGATTACCACATTACCTTAACAGGTAAAAAGGGAACACTTGACAACTTTAAAGTAACCTCGGTATGTATTAGCGGCCTTCAGTTCAGTTCGGACCAAATACGGGTCAGTTCGGTTACAAACGGCACTGAAACCACCGTACATTTAAATATGGGTGTTACAAGAAACGAGGCTGAAGACCGCCCGGACAAAATAAAAGAAGAAGTACAACAGCCAGCCTGTACCGATATGCAGGTGAATTATTCAACCGGAAAAAAACGACAAACGCTAATCATCGGCCAGGTTGAAGCTTTGCCGTTTATTGCGTATCCGTAGTATAAAGATAAGATAAGAGTTTTGTAGTCAATAGAAGTCTATCACATAAACCAGTATCATGCTTAAATTTTTACATGTTGCATCAGCACTATTCGTTTCAATTATTGGTTTTAGCCAACCTGATATAAAAGCCACAAAACAAGATTGGACGGGGGGTATTTGCTGTTCGGGCGGAACAAATTACACCGTTACCATTACATGGGGAAAAAACATGCTTGACCAGGCCGACATAACTTCGGTTTGCCTGGATGGAATGATTTTTCAAAAGGAACATCTTTACATAAGCATGAACAACACAGATTCGACTACAACTATTATGATTCAAATGGCAACACGAACCGACCGCAATTATCGCGATTTTGAATTGTTATCCAAAAAGAAAAATAAAAATGCGTGTACCGAAACACAGATAGCCTATATCAATGGTGAGTATGAAGGCACCATTTTTATTCCCGGGTTAACGGAACTTTTCCCTATTGCTTACCCTTAACAATTAAAATTTCCAGCCAAAGGTCATAGTTGTGCGCACAATGCTGGTAACAACCTGGGCCGGGTTGTAATTGAACAATACAGGATCGTACGGATAATAATCCTGGCCGTATTTAATAAAATTCAGGCCAAGATCACAGTTAAACGTTTTGTGACGAAAACCAAGACCGCCCGAAATGGTTCGTATACTGGCGTCACTAACGGTAACCCCACTAACGTAAGGTGATGGCCTAAGTGCAAAACCGGTCCTCAGGTAAAAGGGCTTCAAGCGCACCTCGGCCCCCGTACGGATATTGACCACGCTTTTGAAGTTCTCACCAATCACTTTGTTCTCATAGCTGAAATCATAACCGGTTTGATCACTCCAGTCGCGTTTCATGCGCATGTTTCCATAATCAACATACTCAACATCCACATCAATGGCGGCTGTTTTCATAAGAATAACTGCTACCGAACCCATGATGCGCGTTGGTGTGCGCATACGCCATACGTAAGTGTTCAATGGGCCGTCAACGTCATAGCTGGAACCGTCTTCAAAATTACTTTTCATGTTATTGCTCCAGGTGTCGTTAAACGACAAATAGTTCGGTGAATGAAAGGCTGCACCTATACGCACATTATCAACAGGCAAAAATATAACTCCAAATTTCATGTTGAAACCAACACCACGTGTGGTTAAACTCTGGCTGTACGAAAAATCCTGCAGCGAAGTAAGTGTGTCAGGATCATTCAAGACTTCGGTATGCAAAAAATCTTCCTGGAAACGCACCCCTGGAATCCCAAATGACCCGCCTACATAAAGCTTGTCCTTATAATTCCCGGCAAAGTTAAAGGTAAACTCACTCATGTATCCTGTTTGCAACACACGCCTTGTCTGTGTAACGGCAATACCTTCGGGCACCCTGTCGGTATACGTTGTATTATTTGAAGTTGTATCGGCC
>DASPJQ010000904.1:0-6712 GCA_035628535.1 Flavobacteriales bacterium
GGTTGGTTATTGATGTAAAGTGTGTCATTGCTGAATGCAAGTACATCACCAGGCAGGCCAACAACGCGGTGAATGGTGGGGTGACCGTCCAGGTCGTACACGGCCAGTTCGCCATACTGCGGTTTATGCTCTTTATACCAATTCACATCGGCCATAAGGCAATCTCTTTCCACCAGGTTAGGTGCATTGTTGCGTTCACGTACACTAAAAGCTTCAACACCAATAAGACGTTGTGTGTCGTAAACAAACACGCTGACCAGCACTGTTGCCAGGAAAACACCCATGGTGTAATACCATTGGTTATAGGTTTTGGGAATATAATTTTTTTGCCTTCGCGCCAGCCACGCAGCGTGAACGGCCACCCCAAACCTGAACACAATTTCAAAGCACACCAAAAGAACCAGCCCCCCGAACGTATGCGCCAGTTTAAACAGGCCGGCAACTGCGGGAATGAAATAGGAAAACATATACATGAACACAGCAAGCAGCAACTGCCCGTTGTAAAAATGGCCCAGACCAGGAACCAGCAGTGAAAGCAGGAACGCAATCAAACTACTGCGCGGAGAAGTTTGCGGTTCAGGACTGTCAGAGTCGAGGATTTGCACGGTTAAAGGTACGAAGATTTGGGGAGGAAGAACAGAGAATTAAGAACAGAGAACGCAGCCGTTAATTAATATGATGGCTGTGCCACGTCAAATGTTATTGTATATTGTTTACCCTGTTTAAGGAATTGCCTCTCATATCTCACATCACGTTTCAAATCGTAAAGTACTTTTACCTGCTATATGCAAAGCTGAAAATAAAGATTAAAAAACACACTACGAACACCAATAGTACCGATGCAATCCACAAAGCGGGTCCGCCACGGCCGGTGATACCCACAATGAACAAGCCAATTATACCGAGCAGGATGGCAATTGCTATTCCGCTCCACATCACACCGGCAAAATTATCGGGATCAAATCCGGCTGCAACCAATGCTGTAGCAAGTAACAAGGCGGCATACATGATGGCTGAGGCGCCAAACAGCGACATGCCTGAAGTAAAAATTGTCTTCCCCAAAAATGCAAGCGGAATGGGAAGGTTGGCGAGTCCTAACCCCAGCAGGAACAACAAAGCCTTATTGCCCTCCACTTCGGTTGCCGCAGGAAAAAAAGCTGCCGGAATAAAACTGAGCGCAAACCAGGCCCACGAAAGGGTGGATAATGTAACGGGTGCCGAGAACAGGATAATAAGGCTGGCTGCTATGGACAAAAAAATGAGCGCGGTAATCAGGATCTTTTTTCCATACAAATCCCACCAAACTTTTCCATTTCGTGCTTTTATACGTTCGGAACGGCTAATACCCGATATGTATTTTTTATGTGCATGTTTGTAATTCCTGTAGTTGGCATAGGAAACATGCGGCAGGTTTTTTTTCCGTGGTGTTTCCTGCTTTCTTATAGCTGTTTTTTCTTCTTCAAAGTATTTTATGGTGTCGGTTTTTGTTTCTGCAAGCACGGTTGTTGCCAGCGTGTCGGTATGGCTGGTCGTTGAAGCGAACGTATCGAGCGGCTGTTGTACACGAGTTAAATCAGCCGTTTCGGGTCTTGCTTTGGTATATGTTTTTTGGCGGTGCTGTACATGGTATCCTTTCATGTACCTGCGCTTGGTCATGTGGCACGACAGGGCCATGCATAACGCTACAAACAGACAGATGCGAACAAAAATTGTTTTTTTCATAAATAAATTGGTTTTAAGTTAATAATTGATGCCGATCAACTATTAACTAACCCGGATACGTGGTAATAGAGAAAATGGTATTGCGTATGCAATGTGCAACCGAATGATTGGAACGCCCTTTTTTGGTATGGATGATCACTGTCATTGCTTGTATAACACCTAAGATAGGGAAAAGTTTAATCATGTGTAAAAAAACAATCAGGTGAATTCCGGCCTGCAGATATAAATTATTTGTTATCAATAAATAAGCTTTGTTAGATGGGCTAGTTGTTATATGGCCCGGAATTCGAAATTTGGAATTATTTCTCCCGTTCAACCGTGTAATTCACCAAAAACTCAAGGGCCTTTTTAGCATCCGAATCAGGGAAAGGTTTGATCACTTCAAGCGCCTTGTTTTTGTAGGTATGCATTTTTTCGGTAGCGTATTTGATGCCACCGTTTTTGATCACCAGGTCAATGACCTCCTTTACCTTTTTAGTGTCTTCATTATCATTTTTTACGGTATTAATGATGCTGTGTTTGGTAGCACGGTCAACGTTGTTCAACGTATAAATCAATGGAAGCGTCATTTTGCGTTCGCGTATATCAATGCCGGTTGGTTTGCCAATATCTTTTCCGGCACCGTAATCAAACAAGTCGTCTTTGATTTGGAATGCCATACCCGTCAATTCGCCAAATAACCGCATTTGCTCAATTACTTCTTTGGATTGTTTTTGCGAAGCCGCTCCGCAGGCGCAACACGATGCCAACAATACCGCTGTTTTCTGGCGAATGATTTCATAATACACTTCTTCGGTAATATTAAGTTTGCGGGCTTTTTCCATTTGCAGCAGCTCGCCTTCACTCATTTGCTGAACGGCACTGGTCACAATCCGCAATTGGTCAAATTCATTGTGATTTACAGAAAGAATAAGGCCTTTTGACAATAAAAAATCGCCTACCAAAACGGCAATTTTGTTCTTCCACAAAGCGTTTAACGAAAAAAATCCCCTGCGTTCAAAACTATCGTCAACCACATCATCATGTACCAGGGTGGCGGTATGCAGCAATTCAATTAGCGAAGCGCCCACATACGTAGCCTCCTGCACCGGTCCGAACATTTTGGCCGAGATGAACACAAACATAGGACGAAGTTGTTTGCCCTTGCGTTTAATGATGTAATGGGTAACGCGGTCAAGCAGGGCAACATTGCTTTTCATGGATTGTTTGAATTTTTTTTCAAACTCAACCATTTCAGCATCAACAAACTTTTTTATATCGGTAACCGATTCCAATTTGACTATACCAAGGTAGGATATTATTGCCAAGTGAAGTTAACCTGAGGCTAATTTTAATATATTAGTAGCCAATTATTTAGCTTTTATGCCGGCAATCAAAAGAACTGAAAAGGATTATAAATCCAACGATGATTTTTTTCAAAATGTATGGGACGTGGTTCGTCTCATTCCAAAAGGTCGCGTTACATCTTACGGGGCCATTGCAAAGTACCTGGGTGCCGCCCGTTCATCGCGCATGGTAGGTTGGGCCATGAATGCTTCCCACAAACAAAAAAACCTGCCGGCACACCGCGTTGTAAACAGGATAGGGTTGCTTTCAGGTAAACACAATTTTGGTCCGGGCGATGAAATGAAAAAACGGCTGGAAAAAGAGGGAATAAAAGTGAAAAAGGACCAGGTTATGAATTTTAAAGAAGTGTTTTGGGACCCCGTAAAGGAGTTGGAACTTTGAACTGGCGTTATTTTAAATTTGAAATTTTAAATAGTGAACATTAGGGCTTTCCTGTATGGTCATTGCATTTCATTATTTAAAATGTTTGCGATTTGATTTTTGTTTTCTACCCAATTAATTTTATATCCTTCCCTTTCCATTTTCCTCCACCAGGTCATTTGCCGTTTGGCGTATTGGTGAATGGCGGTTTCAAGCTGAACATATAATTGTTCCATATTAATTTTGTTCTGCAAAAACAGCGAAAGAAATTTGTATTCCAACCCAAAATACTGGAGTTGTTCGTGCGAGACGCCTTGTTCCAGCAAACCCCGGGCTTCTTCAATCATACCGTTTTCAAGGCGGTGTTTTAAACGCAACGAAATGTTTTTTCTCCTTTGTTCAAGGGTGGTTTTTGGTGCAAAAATGAGTGGTTTCAAATTCTGAAAAGGCGTAACAGGAACCGCATTTGTTTTTAAGTAGCCCAATATTTCAATAGCCCGTATAAGCCGTTTGGTTGAGCTTGTGTCAAAACGGTAAGTTCCCTGGTATTTATATGAATCAACCATATCAAGTAATTCTTCACGTGACCGTTTTTCCAAAAAACTACGCAAAACCGGCTGCACAGGAATTCCAATAAGGTCGTTTTTCTTGAGAATGGTGTCGAAATACAACCCTGTTCCGCCACAAAGTACCGGCATTTTGCCACGTCCCCGGATCTCACCAAAAGCGTTGTAAAAGTCATGTGCAAAAGCATGAACATTGTAACGAAGGGCAGGCTCAACCAGGTCAATTAAGTGATAGGGAATTTCTTCATATTCGTGAAGGTCTTTGCCTGTTCCTATGTCCAGTTTTTTATAAACCTGCCTTGAGTCAATGGAAATAATTTCACCGTTACATGCACGGGCTGTTTCCACGGCCAGTTTTGTTTTGCCGCTGGCTGTGGGGCCAAGTATAATGATGCAATTGTGATTCATTCCTGAGGTAAAGGTACGGATTTCTGCTTCTTTTGGCACGTAGAATTAGATTCCTGGTCGGGTTAGCACTGATTGGTTACGATTAACCTGATTTTAATTGCTACGCAATTTCAGTTACCAACATCAATTTGGGCAGAATGATTTAAATTATAAAAAAATCATGACCAGTGTCGCACAACGGCACGAGCGTCATCAATGTGCAAAAAAACCGGGCGCTAAACTCAGAATGTCTTTACAAGTTTGTAATTGCCAACCGTCATAAACCTTAAATCCGTTCCCTCATTTGCTTTAAAAAAACGTTCGTGTGTTTTGGTATTCACAAAAAGCTCAACTGGATTTGTAAAACCCATTTCCTCAAAACCAAGGCGCTTCAATGCAGCCGTTTCACCGCTCAATGCATCAATATACGTCATCACATCGCCCGGTTTATATTCACCGGCAAATTTATGAAGCATTTTACTGAGACCTCCCGTGACCGTTAAAAACGGGATGGTAGCAAACCGCACCATTTCAAACGATTTTTTTCCTTCAGGTAAACGATCCATATTGCGTCCTTTGCTGAAAACGGCTGCGGCAACCAATTGTTTTTCGTGAATAAGTGCGTAATGGTAAGCGGCATTGGCATAACCCATCAGGTGGTTTTTATTTAAAAAATCGCGGCTTGCCTCTTTGTTAATTTTTACCACCGCACACGAGCGGGCGTCAATTTTGTCATGGTAACCCGCATACCGGCTTATGCGCGAGGCCACCATATCGGTGCGTAAACGCCATAAATCTTCAAACACGAGCAACACGTTTTTAGCATACTGCTCAATAGCCTTATAGGATGGGTACGGTACAAGTTCCACTTTTTTATCGGCCTTATCGCCATTGATGGTAAAATTCAAATTGCCGGTGACCGTAAACAAAAAAGCCGGTAAACCATAATGATTCACCAGCTTTTCAAGAATGTTTTTTGACGTAAATGCCTGTGTTTTTGTTTTATTCATCGCCACCGCCACCCTGCATTTTTTCCATTTCTTTCTGGAAGTCGGCCATGGTTTTTTTCGTATACTCTTTAGGAATCTCAAAATACTCATTAGGCACCTTCATTTTCTCCAACGATTTTACTTTCATGGCTATGGTCATACCGTTATCGTTGTGTACACTGTATTCCAGAGCAAAACCTTTTAAAAACGGGTATTGTTTGTTGGAGCCTTTTATTTCTTCAGTAAGCCAGGCGTATGTAATGGTGCCGTCAGTCTTGCTTTTTATTTCCACTTTTTTGCATTTATAACCGGCAATTTCCTTGCTTTCTTCAGTATAAGTTACATCATAGTCTTTTGAAGCATCGGCACTTTCTTTTTCCATGTCTTTCGAGTCAATGGTATAAGCGGTTTTGGTGCCAAACTGGTCCATGAGCATAAACCCGGTTTTTTTCTCACTGTCGCTTACCGACACAGTGGTAACACCCATTATTGACTGCTCAACCCTTACTTTCGGACCTTTCACATAACTGATCATTTCCTTAGGCAGCATGGCTGCATAGGGTTCAAACATCTCGGGTAATTCCTCATAAACGATTTCGTAAACTATTTTAGCCTCAAGTCCTTTGTCCTTACCGCCCCGGTAACTGCCGGGGAACCCAGCCGCAACAGTTATACCCAAAATAAGGGCGCCTGCAATAAATTTCCTCATGTTAGTTGATCTAATTAAGATTTTCGAATTCTATTCTGTAATAACCATGCCAAAAATCTTCTTGACCTCGCTTTCGAAGTCCTTAAGTTTAACTTTTTTATAGCCGGTTGGAAGATTAAATTCTGAGTCGTCAATGCTTTCAGCCCTGAAACGGATTGCTTTCAGACGCATACGCAAGCCATAGCGTTCAATTTCATACTGGAGCAAGACTCCGTCAATATCGCTGTACGGATAACACCAGTTGGCATTTTCCAGTTCAATGTCATTGGTATACCACAATTCCGATTCGGGATAAGAAATGTCTTCAAAAACGGCCACTTTTTTTAATACATCAAAGCCCGCCAATGTGTCCTTATCATTTACATCAAGGTAAGTGACTTTGGGAAATTCCTTTAACATGCCCTTTATTTCAGGTTCGGTTAAATCAACCATCAGCTTTTTGGTGCCAAACTTGAAAGCGGTGGCCATGGTCTTGTTTCTGCAATCTGAAATAAACTCGGTTTTAATGCTTTTTCCTTTCGAAACGGTGGTTTTAAATTTATTGTTCTTAAAACGCATGGTCATTTTACTGGGCAGCATTTTTACCATAAAATCAGATGCGTTCAAATACGGATAAGAAACTTCGTATTCAA
>DASPJQ010000905.1:0-27632 GCA_035628535.1 Flavobacteriales bacterium
GGTTATATGCCCGAAACCATTCCGGCCGGTGCGGCACATGCCAATTTTCTTCCACCACCCAACACAGGCCTGGGGTTTATTGACGCGCTTACCGATGCCGATATTCTGGCTAACGCTGATCCCACCGATGCTGATGGTGACGGCATTTCAGGGCGCGCCAACTATGTAACGGCACCCTGGTATTTCAATCCTCAACCTTACCATATAATGGTAAATGGAAAATACATCGGGCGTTTTGGCCGCAAGGGCGCTGCGGTTGATTTAACCAACCAAACTGTAAATGCCTATAACCAGGACATGGGTATTACCTCTGAATTCGCCATGCAGGAACCTTATATAAACGGTGTGCTTAGCCCGTATGGCGATGCAGCCCCTGACCCTGAAGTGGCATCTTCGGAATTACTGAACGTAGTGTTTTACCTGCGTACACTCAAAGCGCCTGTTCAACGCAATAAGACTGATCAGGACGTTATTAACGGAAAACAAATTTTCTTAAGCACAGGCTGCGGCAAATGCCACACCGAATCGTTTACAACAGGAGATTGCGATATTGCAGCGCTGGCCAACAAAACCATTTACCCATACAGCGACTTTCTGCTGCATGACATGGGACCCGGCCTGGATGACGGGTATACCGAAGGAAACGCCCTTACATCGGAATGGAAAACCCCGCCTTTATGGGGACTCGGCCTCTCAAAAAATTCGCAGGGCGGTTCTTATTTTTTGTTGCATGACGGCCGCGCCCACAGCATTGAAGAAGCCATTACCATGCACGGTGGCGAAGCAACAGCTGTAATAAGCACCTATAATGCGTTGAGCGCTGATGCAAAAGCCAAATTGCTAAAATTTTTAGAAAGCCTGTAAAATGCAACGGAGGGAATTTGTAAAAACATGTGCGTACGGCTGCCTTGCAGCAATAGGCTTTTCATTGGCACTGGAGTCATGTACGCCTGCAACCTACCTGCAGCTTACACCCGAAAACAACGAATTAAAAATTGCATTTGCTGATTTTACAGTAATAAAAGACGGTAAAACCATTAACCGCAACCACGTGTTTGTGAAAGCCAAAGGAGTTGATTTTCCCATCGTGGTGTACAAACTGAAAGATGGCGGGCACCGCGCTATCCTTATGCGCTGCACCCACCAGGGCCTTGAATTAAACCTGAATGGCGATTTATTTACCTGCCCCGCACACGGCAGCGAATTCAACACCAAAGGCGAAGTGCTTACCGGCCCGGCCGACCAACCCCTTAAACTTTACCCCACCAAAGCAGATGCAACCCACGTTTACGTAACCCTGTCATGAAACATACTTTTACCCTATTATTGCTCATACTAACGTTTAAGGCACATACGCAAAACGATTCAAGCCTGATCAGGCGTAATGATCCCGATACCAGCAAATCAAAAATGAACATGGACGCGGTATACAACCGCCCGTTTTTAAGCATTGGTAAAATGCCGGTGGCCCTCGGAGGATATGTTGAAGCCAACAGCAGTTATTTTGGTACCGATGGTGTTACCGAAGGTTTATCATTCCAATTACCCCGCCTTACCATTTTCATGGCATCCAGCATTAAGCAACGCATTAAATTTTTAACCGAAATAGAACTGGAGGAAGGCGGAAGGGAAATCAACATTGAATTCGCTTCCATGGACATACAGCTGCACCCGTTGCTGAACCTGCGCGGTGGCGTAATCATGAACCCCATTGGTTCATTCAACCAGAACCATGACGGGCCCAAATGGGAATTCATAAGCAGACCCATTTCGGCCACCACAATCATACCCTCTACCTTCAGCAATGTTGGTTTCGGGCTGTACGGAAAATACGCTAAAAATAACCTGGTGTGGGCTTACGAAGTTTACGCTACCAATGGGTTTGATGATAAAATAATTGCCAATGCCGAAAACCGCACCTGGTTGCCGGAATCAAAAGAAAACCCCGAACGTTTTGAAGAAAGTTTTAACGGGGTGCCCCTGTTTACTGCTAAAACAGCTTTGCGCCACACGAAAATCGGGGAGATGGGATTTTCATGGATGGGAGGCATTTACAATAAATTTGAAGAGGACGGCATTGTACTGGATGTGCGCAGGCGCATTGACCTTTTTGCCGTTGATTTTAATTCGACCATACCCGGTGCAGGCACATGGATCAATGCCGAATGGGTTTGGGCCGCTGTTGATGTTCCTGAAACGTATACGCAGCAATTCGGCAGCAAACAGCATGGAGGATTCATGGACATTGTGCAACCCATTGTACGTAAAAAGATGCTGGGTTGGGAAAATGCTGTAATTAACCTTGCTTTCCGCACCGAATATGCTGATTATAATGTAGGGACCTTCATTGAAACGGGCGAAAACATTTACGACCATGTTTTTGCCATTGTTCCGGGAATAAGTTTTCGACCATCGCAACAAACCGTTATTCGTTTCAACTACCGTTATCACTGGGAACGCGATATACTTGGCAATCCTGCAACGCGTACAGCCGGGTTCCAGTTTGGGTTTTCAACTTATTTTTAATTTTTATCGCTTTTGCCAATTTGGCAATAAATTATCACGATGCGAATAAGGTCTTCAAAGACCCCTTTACAAATATTTTGTCTTGACAGGTTTATAGCCTACCTTGAAGTTGGCACGCTTTTTACCCGCCACGTCTTAAACCGTTATTATGACATTCGTCATTTTTTATCCTGATCTGTGTATTTTGTCAGATCCCCGGGCGGGTCAATATTTACCTGTTATGAAAACGCGTGTTATTATAACCTGATGAAGGAAGATGTTTTTAATACGGTACATGCACTAAGCGCAAAACAAGCTCTTGAAGCGTTGGAAAGCAGCAGCAATGGTTTACCATCAACAAAAGCTGAAGAACGCCTGAAACAATTTGGTGAAAACAGCATTGAAGAACAGAAAGGCAGAAGTCCCTGGGTCATTTTTTTCAGCCAGTTTAAAACTCCTATTGTAATTCTTCTGGTTTTAGCAGCGGGCCTGTCCTTATGGTTTTCAGAATGGATAGATGCTGTGGCCATAGCAGCCGTTTTGCTCATCAATTCATTAATTGGCTTTTTCATGGAGTTCCAGGCACACAAAACCATGAAGGAACTGAAAAAACTGGTAGCGGTCAAGGCGAAAGTTGTACGCGATGAAACTTTAAAGGAAATTGATTCACGAAAAATTGTTCCTGGCGATATTGTATACGTTGAGGCGGGAGACCTGGTGCCGGCCGATGGACGTATTCTCGAAATGTCGCAACTCCAGGTTGACGAATCACCCCTCACAGGCGAATCGTTTCCTGTTGAGAAACAAACCGGAAAAATAGATGAAGACAACATCCTTGCTGAACGTACCAATATGCTTTACAGAGGGACTTTTATAAGCAAAGGAAACGCCTATTATGTTGTTTCGGGAACGGGCATGCATACCGAATTGGGTGATGTGGCAAGCCTGGTGGAATCAGCCGGACAATCATCAACACCGCTGGAAAAAAAACTGGAACAATTCACCCGAAAGCTGATACTTGTTACTGTAGGACTTGTTGCACTTATTTTCCTTGCCGGCATATTGTATGGACAACAACTTGTTGAGATGGTGAAAACTTCCATTGCCCTGGCTGTTGCCGCAATTCCTGAAGGACTTCCCATTGTGGCTACACTGGCCCTGGCAAAAGGCATGATGCGGCTCGTCAAACACAAGGTCATTGTAAAAAAACTTTCATCGGTTGAAACGCTTGGAGGTACCAGCATAATTTGTGCCGATAAAACCGGTACGCTCACAAAAAACAACATTGAAGTGAAAGAGGTAACCGGTCCTGATGAAACCGTAAAAAAACGAATTGTGGAGGCCAGCATTTTGTGCAACACGGCTAGCCTGAATGGAGAAAATGGGAAAAAGAGCGAATTGGGCGATCCCCTGGAAATTGGTTTACTCAAGTATGCCGAACATGCCGGTGCCGATATAAACGGTACCCGCAAGGCGTTTCAGAAAGTAAGCGAAGAACCGTTTTCATCGGAAACCAAACTTATGTCAACCCAGCATAAAACCGAAAAAGGATTTATCACCTATTCAAAAGGCGCAGTGGAAGAAATCGTAGTGCGTTGCAACCGCATTGTACATCATAATGGCATAACTTCGTTTTCAGAAAGTGCAAAACGGGCGTGGTTGAATGAGGCGGAACAAATGGCGGCAGCGGGTTTACGGGTCATTGCGGCCGCTTTCAGGGAAGACTTATCGCAGCAGGAAAAACTTACCATTGACCTTGTATTCCTGGGTTTAATCGGAATGATTGATCCGCCAAGGGAAGAAGTATTTGACGCCATCAAACAATGCCGCAGTGCAGGCATTGCTATTGTTATGATAACCGGTGATCATCCTGCAACCGCACAAGCCATTGCAGCGCAACTTAAACTTTCTGAAAAACCTGCCGTGCTTTCGGGCAAACAAATGAAACCGTATAATGAACTTGCCAGTGCGGATAAAAAAAAATGGTTCAATACGAATGTATTTGCACGGGTAAGTCCAAAACAAAAACTGGACATTGTAAAATTACTGCAGGAAAAAGGACATGTTGTTGCCATGACCGGTGATGGCATTAACGATGCTCCAGCATTAAAAAAATCAGACATAGGCGTAGCCATGGGATTAAGGGGCACGCAGGTTGCCCAGGAGGTTTCAGACATGGTTTTGCGTGATGATTCGTTCTCATCAATTGTAGTAGCCATAAAACAGGGCCGTATCATTTTTGAAAACATCCGGAAATTCGTTGTGTTCCTTTTGTCGTGCAACCTCAGCGAAATCATTGTTGTATCCATTGCCGCAATTTTTAATTTGCATTTCCAGATGTTTCCGTTGCAAATTCTTTTCATTAACCTTATAACTGATGTATTGCCTGCCCTGGCGCTGGGCGTGAGCGCAGGTGAGGCGGGTATAATGGAAAAACCCCCGCGAAATGTTGATGAGCCCATTGTAAACAAACGGACCTGGAAAATTATTTTTGTATTTGCCGTTATAATGGGTGCCGTAAGTATAGGGTCGGTTTTTGCAAGCCATTATTTTATTTACCAGGGCGAAGAATGGAATGCCGAACGGGACAACAACATTTTATTTTTTTCGCTTATTTTTTGTCAATTGCTGCATGTTTTCAATATGCATAGCGGTAACAGTCCTTTTTTCAAATCTGATGTTGTTTCCAACGTGTACATCTGGTTGTCCTTGGTTGCGTCTGTTACTTTTGTACTGCTGGTTTATTTTATACCCATCTTCAGGAATGCGCTTTCGCTGCACGAAATGAATGCAAGTGACTGGCTTATTGCAATCGGTGCCAGCCTTGTTTCACTCTTTTTCATGCAACTTTTACGCATGCTAAAAATAGTAACATGGTAACGAAACCTGAAAAATTAGCTTTGCTTACCTCAGGAGGTGATGCACCAGGACTAAACGCGGCCATACGGGCCGTGGTTCGCACCGCTGCTTACAACGGCATACAGGTTATAGGCGTTCAACGCGGATATGAAGGTCTGATTGAAGGTGATTTTATGGAAATGGATACCGAACAGGTTGGTAATTTGATCCATTTAGGCGGTACCATTTTAAAGTCTTCGCGCAGCCAAAAATTCAAAACTGAACAAGGCAGAAACGAGGCATACAATCAACTGAAAAATGCCGGGATTAAAAGCATTATTATTCTTGGCGGTGACGGAACATTTGCCGGTGCGCGCAACTTTACTGCCGAACATACTATACAATGCGTGGGCATTCCCAAAACAATTGACAACGACCTTTATGGAAGTGATTATACCATTGGATTTGATACGGCCGTAAACACGGCCATGCGGGCCATTGACAAAATACGCGACACGGCCGAGTCGCATAACCGTATTTTTTTGGTTGAAGTGATGGGACGTGATGCGGGCTTTATTGCCATGCATACCGGGCTTGCAACCGGTGCTGAGGCCATACTTGTACCCGAAACCAAAACCACTGTTGACCTCCTTATAAAAACCATTGAAACGAAAAAAAACAGCAAAAACCGCTCGCACATTGTTGTGGTTGCTGAAGGCGATGAAGAAGGAGGAGCGTTTGACATAGCGGAAAAACTAAAAGAAGCTTTGCCAGAATACGATATAGGAACCTGTGTGTTGGGACACATACAGCGGGGTGGTTCTCCAACCTGCAACGACCGTATATTGGGAAGCAAGCTGGGAGCAGCAGCAGTAGAAGCGATTATAGACGGAAAACATAATGTTATGGTAGGAGAAATTAACAAAGAAATTGTTTATACACCTTTTGAAAAAGCCGTTAAGCAACACATGGAACTTAACCCGTGCTTTCTCCAGCTTATCCGGATGTTCTCAGCATAAGTTTTAATTGATTTTAATTCCAACAACACACACATCGTCAATTTGCTCAAATACCTGGGGAGTTCCGTTTTTGGCTGGATGCGATTTCCAGGTTTCAAACGTACGTTCCAGGTGTTCCATTTGCTTTTGAAGCGATAAATGTGCATGCTGTACAAACAGTTCCTGCAGGTTTTTGCTTCTGAATTTTTTGCCTTCAGGGCCCCCAAATTGGTCCTCAAAACCATCCGTGCACAGGTACATGATATCACCGGTATTTATTTCAATGGTGTGCGTAGTAAAGTTTTCCAATTTAGGACCAACGCCCACAGGCATCCTATCATAAGGTAATTGGGTACAGGAACCGTTACGCAACAGCACAGGCGTATTGTTTGCTGCCACGTAGCTGATTTTCCTGTTTGCACTATCAATACAAGCCAGGATTCCATCAAATCCGTCCTTTTGGTTTTCCTTACTGATGCTGTGTATTAACCTGCTGCGTACATAATTGAATACAGCAGCCGGATCGGTGATTCCTTTTTCATTAATGGCTTCGCTTAAGAAGCCTATGTTTAATAAGCTCATGAACGCGCCCGGCACGCCATGACCCGTGCTGTCGCAAACGGCCAGGTAAAATTTTTCCGCATGGCGCGTGGCCCAATAAAAATCACCGCTAACAATGTCTTTCGGCCTGAAAAAAATAAAATTCTCAGGAATGTGTTCATTAATAAATTCATGATTGGTAAGCATTGTTTTTTGAATGCTTTTGGCGTATTGTATGGAAGAAACAATTTCACCTTGCTTTTTTTCAATAATTGCTTTTTGTTTTTCGACTTCCTTTTTTTGGTCAGCAATGACCTCCTTTTGTTTTTTATTGCGCTGAAGGCTTCGATAAATAAAAAAGGCAAAAATCAGTGCCATGCAAAATAAGATTGATACCGACAAAATGATCAGGTTTTGACGTTTGGCCTCGAGTCTGCCTTTTTCCTGTTGTAGCCTCAGCTGTTCGGTATTTTTTTCAATTTTACCGATCAACCCTTCTTCTTTTTGCCTGAATTCCGCTTCAGCCAACTTTTTCGCCTGGTCAACATAGTCAATTGAATCACGTATGGCCGATTGGATTTTATAATAGTCAAGCGCCTTGTCATATTGCCTTTTTTGCGTATAAATATCCGATAACAGTTCAGCCAGTGATTTACGCAGGTCCAGGTCCGGAAATTTTAAGCTCACTTCATAACCCTTCAGGCAGTTTTCGGCTGCCTGGTTTATATTGCCGCGTTTAATGTCGCATTTAGCCAGCTGATAATAAGCCTGTGCTTCAAGGTCACCCATTCTTTTTGCTTTGGCATCCTCCAGAATAACCCCAAAACATTTTTCTGCCATTTTAAAATCATTTTTTCGGGCATATATTTTTCCAAGCGATGTTATGGCCCAATGTTCGTTTGATTGACCACGGAATTTTTTGTGTAGTTGTATGGCTTGTTCATGAAAGGCAATGGCCGAATCAGGGTTATCCATTATGCGATATAAGTCACCCAGGGAGTTTAATGCATATATATGCAGCGAATAGTTGTGTGTCTTACTGGCGTAATTTCTTGCTTTTTTAAAACAATTCAAGGCTTTTTCATACTGGTCAATGGATTGATACACTTTACCCATTTCTGAAAGATAAGTCATATACCCATCACTATCACCGCACCTTTCGGTTATGGTGACGGCCTTGTCATAATATTTAAAACCGTAAGCAAAATCCGTTCTGCGGGTATAATAACTGCCACATTCCCGGTATAATAGCCCGGCTTCTCTATTTTCAATTTTATTTTGCGTGCAAAAATCAATGCCTTTTTTAAAATAATACTCGGCCGAGTCGGATAGCCCCCTCCGCGCAAAATCACGCGCCAATTTTACCAGGGCAAGTATTTTGTAATTCGGTAAATTATTGCCTTCGCAAACAGCTATAACATACCTCAAAATACTTTTCCGATAAATATTTTCACTGTCGGAAAGCTGCAAAAGAAAATCCAACCGTGCAGTATCCGAATCCAGCATATTGTATTGCTCATGCTTATGGGGGAGGGTATCCTTTAATTCAGCGGGAAATGGAATAACAGCCTCGGCAGTGTACGCATTGTGCTTTACCTCCTGCTGTGAACAGGAAATAATCAGAACTGGCAGAAACCATAAAATATGAACTGATCGCAAAATGGGCATTGGATTATATATGTAAATTTAGGATTATTCCGATCTTGTAGCACAAAAAACCGGTTTTTTAAGGCGAAACAGCGTACCTGACCCGCCTTTTTATCTCATTTTAAGAAAAACCCTTCATTTTTTTACAGGTCTTGCAATAAATCGACCACAGTACATATTGAAAAAAAACCGAAATTGAATTGCATGAAAACAGCTTTAATAACCGGTGCCAACAAAGGAATTGGCTTTGAAACAGCGCGCCAGCTGGGCCAACGCGATTTTCATGTGATCATTACCGGCCGCGATGAAAAAAAACTTGAAAAAGCGTTGAACATACTGGAAAACGAAAAAGGTTCCTATGAATACCTGGTTATGGATGTGAGCAATACGCTTAGCATTGCCCATGCCGTGTTAAAATTTAAAGAAAGCCACCATTACCTGGATGTGCTCATCAACAATGCAGGTATCCTTTTAAAAAACGATGAATCGTTGGCGCGCCAGGAAGAAAAAATACTGCAAGAAACCTTGCAGACGAATTGTTATGGCGCCTTAAATGTTACCAAAGTATTTTTACCGTTCATGCGAAGCGGTGCGCGCATCATTAATGTATCAAGCGGTGGCGGTTCCATGAGCGACCCGGTTGGGGGATGGGCGCCTGCCTATTGTGTGTCAAAAAGCACGTTAAATGCTCTTACGCGGCATTTGGCGTATGAACTGGCACCGCAGCAAATAAGTGTGAATGCCGTTTGCCCGGGCTGGGTCAAAACCGACATGGGTGGTGGCGGGGCCACACGCATGGTAAGCAAGGGAGCAGAAACACCCGTGTGGCTGGCAGCAGAAGCAGATCAAACGTTAACCGGGAAATTTTTCAGGGATAAAAAAGAGATTGATTGGTGATGTCGTTTTATCGTGCATGCTCAAGGCGTTTGTTCAATTCACCAAGCAAATCGTCAAAGTTATAATCAAGGCCGGCTGCAGGAATTGAAATGGGTGTTCCCATTTGGGTAAATGTTGACCTGAGCATTTTCTTTTTGAACCCGGTTTGTTTATCAAGGAATGCATCCACATCTTTAAAATACACAAGGATGACCCTGTGTACAGTGACTTTTTTTTCTTCAAACCGGTCAATGTCCTTAAACATAAATTTAGTGCCTTTCAACAGGCCCATATTGTCAACGTAACCGTCTTGTTCAAGCACCAGCATGGGTTTTGAACTGCTTGCCCTGGCCATTACCCAATAAAAAGCGAATGCGCAAATAGCCGTACAAATGCCCAGGGCCAGTATAATAAACAAATGGTCCAAAAAGCCAATAACGTGGGCCAATGACCATTCATTGATCCACGCAAGGGCAAATAAAAGGCAAAACACGGCAAACAAAACACCCAAACCGATTTTAGCCGCTTTTATTTTTCCTTTGCTGATGTGTATGTTTAATGTTTCCATGGTTATTCAAGAATATTCACTTGTGACTTTAATGCATTCAGGCCGGCCTTTGAAACAAGCATTTTACTGAATTTAATTTCTTCGCGTTTATTGGGCTTATTGATAAAAATGCGGTTGCCTTTCATGGAAATTTCATCCATACTGTTAATGGCGTAACGCCTGCGCACCATGCCAAACTGGTTATTGACTATTATTTCACGGTCGGAAATAATAATGTAATTGGCAAAAAGTGTGGGAATACTGAGTATAACAATCATGGGAGCCAGCCACAACACGTCTTTACTGTTGTGCATAGGATATAAAAGATTTAAAATACCGAATGTTGTACCGAATACTATCCACACGGTTGGCCATATGCGGTTGAAAGGAATTTTCATTTATAGAGGTTTTGATGTAAATAAACGGAAAATTTACCGGATTACAAGAACCATTTAGAATTCGATGGATTGGCAGGAAAAACTAATTGCCTGCATACTTTTCCCCCGTCACAAAATACATTTTCATGCGTCCCTTATTTTTTGCTTCCACCTCGCCACGGTATACAAAATCAAATTCATTTTTCACCTGTTCATATACCGATTCTGATACATTGATCCCATCGGTTTCACCTGACTGTTCCATGCGGGCTGCAATGTTCACCGTGTCGCCCCATACATCGTATGCAAATTTGCGCGAACCTACCACGCCCGCCACAAGCGGCCCACTGTGCAAACCTATGCGCATGCGTAAAAACGGTTCGTTTGTTCTTTGCCTGCGTTCTATTTCATTGTTCACAAATTCCCTGAACTCAAATGCAGCGCGAATCATGGTTGCCGCATGGTGTTCTTTGGTAATGGGTATACCCGATACGCACATGTATGCATCGCCAATGGTTTTGATTTTTTCAATGTTGTGTTTTTTCACGATCTGGTCAAAAGCGCTGAAATAATGGTCAACCAGTTTAACCAGTTCTTCGGGCGTATGTTTTTCTGAATAATGCGTAAACCCTTTGAAATCAGTAAACATTACTGTTGCGCTATCAAAACGGCAGGGCGTGGTTTTCCCGTACTCCTTCAGCTCACCGGCAATGGATTCAGGCAAAATATTCAGCAATAAATCGTCTGACTTTCGTTTCTCCACTACTATTTGCTGGTGCAGTTGTTCCAGCAGGCGCAAACTTTTCCGTTTTACAAAATACCCGCGTATAATGAAAACCGTTGCCAGCACAATAATGGCAAAAATGAATAAAAGGATGTTCCACCGGTTTTGCGATGTTTGCAATTCGAGTTCTTTTGCTTTATTGGTCAGCTCAAGGTCTTTGACAGCCAACTGTGATTTCAGGTGTTCGGTGGTCAATGAATCAATGGCGCTTTCCTTTTTTTTGATATCAGCGTTTTTCTTGATGATCTCGGTATTGCTGGCCTCCACTTCGTTTTGAAGACCTGTTACCGAGTCGGTAAGCACTTTTGCTTTCTTAGTAAGCATTAATGCTTTTTGGTTGGCTTGTTTTTTATAAAGCACCGAAAATTCTTTGTAATGGCTCAGAGCTTCCTTAAAATTCACCACGTTGTCCTTCAGCTCGGCCAGTTCCATGTGCGCGTTCATTTCAACCTGCAGGTTCTTTTCTGCTTTGGCGGCCTCCAGGGCCTCCTCATATTTTTTTACGGCCTTGCGGTCTTTTCCGTCAGCACGCAGGCTTTTGCCTTCCTGGAAAAGCTGCTGTGCGTTTTGAGAAAACGTTATGGTGCAGGCAAAAACCAACACCAGGGTGATTAAGTAGCGGCTGTGGTACATAAGTATGGTATGAAAGCTGAATATAAGCAGAAATGCGGGAAAAAAGGCTTTTGGTTTTGAGAATTTATACAAGCTAAAAAAGAACCACTTAATCGTGTTTTAAATTATCCAATCAATGCCTTTCCTGCCGAACTAGCTTAAAATCTGTAAAAAACCTTTTTTCGATACGGCCTAACCTTAAAAATTTACTTTACATTCCAAAAATAAGCTTATTTTTGTGCCCTCCTAGGGGGTTTAGCTCAGCTGGCTAGAGCGCTTGCATGGCATGCAAGAGGTCATCGGTTCGACTCCGATAATCTCCACCACATGGGAAGTGTTTTATTTGACACCCCACCCACAAGCCCTGCGCAAGCAGGGTTTTTGCTTTGCAATGCCTTGTATTTAGGGATTTCTTGGCAGTGCAGGCAGTTAAAATAGCAAAAACAGCATTTGATATAGGAAATAAATTAATTGGATTAATTCTACTTTTTAAAACGATCCTTCAAAGATTTGGTGATTTGTGAAATTGGTTTCTGCTTTTGCTATGTCCAGGATTCAATTCCTGACATAGTGATTACCTATAAGCAGTTTTAAAGAAAAAAGAAACATGGTGGTTTGATGCGGGAAAAAATCCGGATTTATGAGCGAAGTTTCAAGAAAAAAATAGTTTTAAACATGGTTACACTGCTTCTTGCTTTTTCTTCCATCTACTGTAGATAAAAGTATACACTTCCCGTTACCCTAATTTGAATTCTTCGAATACGTCCTTGTGAAAGATTTGTTTAAAATTGATTTTATTAAACCAAGGAACTGAAAGTATTCTATTTTTTTCTCATCAGCTCCTATAAAATCAGCGGACTTAAAGTATACTGTAACAAGCCATTTCGACTTTATATACACTAATTTTTAATTTCGACTTCTGCCCAGAATAAGAATAAAGAAGGGAGAAATCTTGTTTTGCGGAGTTAATTCTGGACAATATTTCATCCGTTTGGTTTTATTTCAATATCATTAATTTAGTGCAATTCATGAACTTAAGAGCATATTTTGCTTATGGCTGAAGAAAACGAATAATCAACGTTTTCATATCTTTAGTTAATGAATAACGATCTTGAAAGAAAATTTTTCTGCTAATGTTAACACAGACAATAAATAGACGCCTTTTGGATAGAGGCCCAAATCCAAAGTTTTTTGATTTTCGGATTTTAAATTTTTGGTAAGGATCAATTCTCCGTGAGAATTCGAAAGAAATATTTTGCCAACAACAGAATTAGCAAATTGAATAGTTAAACTACTATTGGAGGGATTAGGAAAAACTATTGCGGATGAGGCCTCTATAAAACTTTCCTCAATGCCAATGCTGCACCCCGGAATTATACAACCGAATGTATCAACTTTAAGAGCAAAAAATTCGTAGTCGGTTCCTGGACATGGGCTTGTATAGCCCGTAACAAGTAAAGAAGATTTATCTGAAGATAATAAAACTTCTGGAAATGCTAACGGCTGGCTACATGGTAAATAGTTTCTATCCCAAATAACCGTTCCCGCTGTATCCATTAAGGATAACCAAACTTTACTTAGTGAATCTGTTGTGTCCACTTGCGATCCGAGCACAATTAAATTTCCACTTGATAATTGTTGTGCATTAACAAATGCATCAGCTAAATAGGAACCACTTCCGACCATACCAAAATCATTCTCCCAAACTAATAAGCCGCTGTTTGTGGTTTTTGCAACATACCGATTGCTATTTACCAAAGATGCAAAATTGTCAAGATCAATATACCCAGTGAAAATTATATTTCCATCAGTTAGGCATTCAGGATAAATAACACCGGTATGTAAACCATAACATAGTTCTTGATGCCATTGATAATTTCCCATAGAATCAAATTTGACCGCAACGGGAATAGATAAATCACCGGTAATATAGGAAATGGTTGCAACGTATCCGTTGTCTATGGTCGTATCAATTGCTATTCCTTGGGTTTCATAAGTAAAATATGGCCAAGTTGAATAGGCCATCGTTTGACCAAGATTATTTGTAATTAAAATGCAAGCTGTCCTTTCGCCTGTCGCACTATCTTTTTCATAACCTATAAAAGCATTTTGATTTCCGTTTTTTATCCCCCAAAATATTTGACCTTGTTTTGACCCAAAGGCGTTGAAAGAAGAAATTGAATCACCCAACTCGTTCGTTAATAAAATCATTGGATAAAGTTCTGTGCCCGCCACCACAACGTTTGTATACGGTAATAGTATTGTTGTAGAATCGGTTCCGACCGGTCCAGAACGGCATGGCCCCACATAATTGGGTTGTTTAAATCGTTTCCAGAAAGTCGTATCACCATTACCATCGAATTTAATTAAATCAAGGCTGTAATAGTCTTTGTAATTTGTTCCTATTGTATAATAAGAGCTGTTTTGTTCTTCTAACCCCCAAACCCATTGCCAATCGTTAATAGAATAGGAATATAAAAAGTATTGGCCTTTTGATGTTTGGCTACACAGGAGTATTAGAGCAGTAAAAAAAACTTGAACTTTAGTCATTTTATTCCAAGATAACTTTAGAATTTAAAAGTTGAGTTTTTGATCTTAACGAGATAATGTAAATTCCTTTGGGTGCGTTTGAAATATTAAAAGTTGCAGTATTTTGAAAATTCACTTCTTTTTGAAGTGCAGTCTCCCCTAAAGTGTTCTCAACCATTATGGTTCCTTCAAATGATTTATTGCTTAAATCAATTGAAAATTGTCCGTTTGAAGGATTAGGAAAAACAGTAAATGGATAAATTTCAGAATCATTTTCTTGTACTCCAACGCTACATCCTGGAATTAAGCAACCATTTGTATCAACTTTGAGAATAAATAAATCTTCGCCTGTAGCAACACAATTAGAATAACCAACGACATATATACTTTGATTATCATTTGCTAAAAGCAAATTACTGAACATTAAAATATATTCACACGTATTATAACAACGGTTCCAACCAATGTTTCCGGCAGTATCCATAGAAGAAAGCCATACCTTATCCAAAAAGGCATCTGCGGTGTCTTTCTGAGCTGCAAGAACAATTAAATTCCCATTAGGTAACTGAACTGAACCTCCAAATATTTCAACATAATTGATCCCAGATTCGACCATGCCAAAATCTTTTTCCCAACGAATGGAACCGTTAGAATTCAATTTTGCTACATAACGTTGAAAATTATACCCAAAAGAAGAATTATCTAAATCAATTCCCCCGGTAAATAAAAAAGAACCGTCACTTAATGTTTTAACAGTAACTCCTCCTCCATGCAAACTATTATAAGCAAGTAGTTTATGCCATTGGTAATTCCCTAACGAATCAAACTTAACCGCCATTGGGAAAGTTAGTGTTCCATTGGTATAACTACTACTTATGATGTAGCCATTATCAAGTGTTGTATCTATTTCACTCCCCTCGGTATTAAAACCCCCATACTGCCATGTTTTATGAATAAGAGTCTGGCCTAAGTTATTCGTGATTAGGATGAGCAATTTATTTTTTCCGGTACCAGTATCCAATTCTGCACCTGTAAAGGCAACGACTTTTTCATTTTGAATTCCCCAAGTTACACCACCTTCCATGCCCCCCAATGGACTGGTGGTGGCAATTGAATCCCCATCTGTATTAGAAATAAATAAATACTGATGGTATTCACCAGCTTCATATTTGTAAGCAGGTACAAGAAGCGTAGTTGAGTCCGTAGGTATTACACTCGTGCTTGCAGGACCCATTTCGATGGAAGTATCCTTGAACCTTTTCCAATAAATCGTGTCTCCATCGCTATCGAATTTAAGAAGATCAAAACTAATATAACCAGAGTAATTGGCCCCCGCTGTGTAAAAATAGCCATCCTTTTCAGCAACCCCATAGATCCATTGAGTACCTGATTTTGGATAATCTTTTAAAAAATACTGGCTCTTAACTTCCGGAAGAGCCAGTAATAATATCCATATGAAAAATAATTTCCTCACTATCTGCTAATAACAAGTTTTTTAGTTAACGAAACCAGTTCCAGTACATTAAAGTTAACGTCATAAAGACCATTACTTAATTCGCCAAGTTTAATACCATTTTACCTGTATTACGAGAAGCGCTTGATTCAAGTACAATTTTCCAGCCATATCATACACCTGAACTGTTGCATCTTGGTCATCTCCATAAAAATACATAATTTCTACGAAAGAAACAGCAGGATTAGGCGTTACCTCAAAGGTAACGGTGCTGCTAAGTGTAGGAATGGCTTCAGATCCTTCTGGTTGATATATTCTTGACTTTTCTTCGTTCAAAACGGTAGTTCCTTGATAACGGGTAGTTCCAAACACAAAATCGAGAATAGCCTTGGCATTGGCAGCTATGGCGGAATGACTTTCAGCAATCCTTCTCAACCATGAAATTTCAGCAGGTTGCAAATCAAAATATCCTTTGATTGGATTTTAAAATACAAAGAATCTTATCATACCCGAAAATTTGCACACAAACGGGAATTGGCCATTAAGAAAAAGAAAAGCCGGTAATATCTTGGCTCAGCTGACTGGAGCGCTTGCATGTCCCAGCTGCTGTCGGTAAAGGGGCATCGGTTTGCCTCCGATAACCTCCACCCTGAAGCAGGTTTGTATAATATGGATGCAAAACCATCCATTTTACACAAACAAAAAAGGAGCAGTATACACCGCCCCTTTTTTATTGAAACCCGTAATTATTACTTTACGTGCTTAGAAAGAACTTTTGCAAGTTCAAACATGCTGATCTGGCTCTTGCCACCGAAAACAGCTTTCAGTTTAGCATCAGCGTTGATCATACGCTTGTTTTTCTTGTCTTGCAATCCGTGCTTCTTAATGTAGTTCCAGATTTGCTTAACAACTTCAGTCCTTGGAGCTGGTTTGTTACCGATTACTTCAGCAAGCGTAGCGCTTGGAGTAAGTGGCTTCATGAACGCAGCGTTAGGCTTACGAGCTGATTTTTTCTTAGCTGGTTTAGCAGCTTTTTTCGCAGCTTTCTTAGCCGGCTTCTTTGCAGCAGCTTTCTTAGCTGGCTTTTTTGCAGCAGCTTTCTTTTTCGGAGCCGCTTTCTTCGCAGCTTTTTTCTTAGCTGCTTTTTTTGCTTTTGCCATGTTTTTATTGTTTTTGGTTGTGCTAAATATATGCACGATTCATTACGCAACGCATTTTCGCAAATTTTTTTTTTAACCGGTTTTTGCGTGAATTGTTGAAAGCGGAAAATTCCTCCTCTGAACGCCCCGAGGGCTC
This sequence comes from Flavobacteriales bacterium, assembly GCA_035628535.1. GTDB lineage: Bacteria > Bacteroidota > Bacteroidia > Flavobacteriales_D > UBA2798 > DASPJQ01. Next base: position 17,003 of record DASPJQ010000905.1, read on the forward strand.
CCTAGGGACTCCCCTCTGAGCTCCCTCTGAACACCCAATGAACTCCCTCTGAAAAAAGGAAATTTACATAGGAAACTCCTGTATTCCCAAGGCTTTTGCAATTTCTGAAGCGCTGTTTAACGATGCGTTTACCGTCACAAATTTCAGCTTCACCACAGCTCCTCCATTGGCTTTTATTTCGCGGTAATGGAGCTTCCTGAGCACTTGCTCCCCGGCAACGGCCAGCTTATTGCCGGGTAATACCGTAAACAATTTTCCCTCCGAATCGGGCAGCAACGTCACATTTCCCCATTCTTCCTTCGGGTATTTTACTACGGTACGGTACTGCTCGCTTATATAATAGATGGCTATATCATTTACGGCCCCCACCTCCCTGTCAAACTCCGGTTCCACCCTTACCTGCACATAGTCCGCCTCACGTTGCAGCTTATCTATATTATAGAATCCAAAGCGGTGCGCCTCCAGCGTCTGGTATACATCAGCCACCTTTTGCTTGCGCATTTCCTCTTCAACTGCCTTGCGCAAGGCCAGGTCATACTTGTTGCGCCAATAGGAAGGACTAAAGGCCAGCAATGACTTTATAGGAAAAAACGGCTGTATAGTAGCTTTGTAGTTTACTTTTCCCTTAGGAACGGTAAGTTCCAGGGTATAGTTCCCATCGCCATTGGGCTTTAAGTCGCAGGTAGCCTGCTGCGCCCAGGAAGGCCAGGGTTCTTTATTCAGCTTCTTCCATAATAATAATGAGGCAAGGGTCTTTGTACCGTTGAACTCCACACTCTGGTAACAATAAATATTGCTCCATGCAACCCCGTACTCCTTTATTTTTCCCTGCAGGGTCACATCGGTACGTTTTTTCTTGATTTCCGCTTCCTTGTTGTCAAGGTACACATCCAGCAAGGCCATATAATTGAAAGCAAAATACCCGTCAAGCGGTAATTGCAGCTCGTTTACCTTTTGACGTGCCCTCTTCATGATCTTCTTCTTCTCGGGGTTGGCCGCCCCATCCAGGTCCTTTAAATATTCCCAGTCACGCGCCTTTTCTTCGTCCAGGTAAAAGGCATGGTAACGCGCATCGTCATCAAAACAGGCCATGCTTACCGATATGACCTTGCCCGAATCAAGGAACACCTGCCTGCCTTCCTGTGCAGCTCTTAATTCAAACATACCCCCGCTGCGCAACCGTTTTAACATGCCTGCAGCATCGTAATTCAGCGGTACCCCGCTTATCAAAATATCGTTCATGGTGTGCATTTCCCTATAGGTTAGGGTCACTTTACCGCTCAGTAAATTGCCAGCCGAATCAACAAAAGCTTTTGCAGGAACCTCAACCCTGGTACCATACGGTGCCACTGTAAATACCCTGCCTGAATCAACATCTACCTTATATGTATTCAACCCTGCGGGTAGATTAAATGGGGGTATCACCAGAGGTTCGGCTTTCTTTACAACGGGTTTTTCAAGTGTGTCGTTAACCGGTGCGGGCTTTTTCTTTTCACCACCGCATCCCTGCATAAGCATTGCCACCAGCCAACAACCGGCAAAAACTATGTTTAAACATGCCTGTTTTTTCATTTACTTTTCTCCTTTGCGTGAAAATAATCCAATGAAACAGCCCAATAGCTCACCTGTTCAATCTTGAATTTTGGACCATATGGGAACGCTTTTATACTGTAATTGGCCTCAACCCGGCCTTTTTCCTTTTGTATACCCGCGTTGTAAGCAGTTGAAAGAAATTTGATTTTTTCATCGGCTGGTATAACACCCAGCCCGTAATATTTTTCACAGTATTCAATGAAAGCGCATACATACCGCGTTTGCCAACCAACATCTTTCAGGCGTTTTATGCGCTCCCTGCGCTGCTCTTTAACCGGCCTGGTCCCTAAGTACAACGCTGCATATTTACGGGCCAGTACAGGATCTTCTTGTGTGTGTGTTTCAATGGCGCTGGCAAATGATGGCTTGATCTGGAACCTGCCAATGGAAAAATCAACCGCGTCAGTTCCCATGTCAACATACAGAATTTCCAATGCGCTTTCCTCCATCAATGCCCCCAAAGCATTGTGGCGAATGTATTCGGGAAATACAATGCTTTGCACCATTACGGGATCCACATCATAGGTACGGGCAACATCGGCCACAAGGGTTGCGTCCTTTTCGGCCTGCTTAACGGCAAGGGTGTAATTCTCCCCGAAAAACATGGTGCAATCAACCGGGGCAAAATAAAAATTGGCAATAAACAGGACCAGTACTTTCAAAAGAAACCGTTTTTATTCAAAACGATATTACAACAAGTTTGTTACGGTTTTATTCCTCATCGTCATACTTTCCCAACAGGCGTTGTTTAATTTCCTCAATGTGTTTGTCCTTTTTCGCCTGGCGTAACCGTATGGCGCTCTTGGTAAAATACTTGTGCATGGTGAGGAATTTTACCTGCATTTCGTCCCATTGGCGTTTGCTTCCCACAATACCTCTTTCCGACAATTCCATGCGAAGGGTATCGGCTATCTGGTGAAAATCATCGCGTCCCAGGTAATCAAGATCCGCATCGCATATAATTTCCTGTAAATGCGTTTTGGGATCATGCGGAATAATGGTTGCATAAATAAGTTTTTCCACCTCGTCAACCTGTTCGGGGGTGTACCCGTAAAGGGGCAGAATTTCCCTGGCCATTTCAATGCCTATGGGTTCGTTTTTGGCATACTGCTTCACAAAACCTGCATCGTGGTAAGTAGCTGCCGATTTTAATACGAACATTTCCTCACCGGTAATGCCTTCCAAAAGGGCTATGCGTTCAATGGCCTCAACCACATCGTAGGTATGATGTATGCCGTGGTAATACAAATTATCAGGCAGTTTTTCCTTGAGCACTTTCATAATATGACGCTCGGCTTTTTTATAGTTAATGCTGCTGAACAGGTGCAGGTCAACGTATTTCTTGAATTTTTCATTCGGGTAAATACCTTCTTCATCCATTGACAACCCCGCCTTGATGCGGTGCACATAGTACATGTCAATTTCACCGGTATTTTTGGTAGCAATTTTACCGCGATAGGTGCAGTCAAAAAACGGCTCAATTTCAGCGTAAGTTGACCCTGACACGTTCATCATGCCGGGCTCGCACGCGGTTTCCAACCGGCTGGCCACATTTACCGTACTGCCCCAAATGTCATAAGCAAAACGTTTGATACCGATTACACCGGCAATTACCTCGCCTGTGTTGATCCCAATGCGCAACTCCCATGGATCTTCACCGCGTTCGCTGAACTGCTCGTTCATGCGTCTCATGCAGTCCTGGATTTCCAGAGCAGCCAGCACGGTGTCAATAGGATTACTCTTGTTGCGGATGGGCAAACCGCCCGCACACATGTAAGCATCGCCAATGGTTTTTATTTTTTCAAGCCCGAATTTCTGAATGCGCTCATCAAATTCCACGAAATACGAATCAAGGCGTTCAACCAGGTCAGAAGGACGCATTTTTTCGGCCTGCTTGGTAAACCCTTTAAAGTCGGTAAACATTACTGTAACCTGCCTGTAGCTGCGTGCCGATGCTTTCCCACGGGTCTTCAACTCTTCGGCCGTGTCCTTGGGCAACACATTCATCAAAAGGTTTTCCACCTTCTCCTTCTCCTGCTCCAGCAATTTATTCTGGTCCTCAATTTTTTGGTTTTGCAGCATGACCTCTTTGGTGCGTTCGCGCACCTCGCGCGCCAGTTTTATACGCTGGGCCTTCATGTTATAAATGCGCATTTGCCATATGCCATAAAGCAGGGCGCATAACAAAATAACTGCAATGGTCCTGAACCACCAGGTTGACCAGAACGGGGGGCTCACATGAATATTTATTACGGCAGGTTTATCAGACCACACACCGTCACTGTTGGCGGCATACACCTTAAACGTATAATCGCCATAACTTAGTTTGGTGTAATGCGCACTTTGCATGTTGCCTACAAAGTTGTAATTATCTTCAGCGCCTTCCAGTATGTACTTATACTGGTTGTTTTCAGGATTTGAAAAATGCAGGGCCGAATAATGAATGGTAAGGTTATTTTGCCGGTAATTCAGGTAAATGTCTTTTTGATACGTAGCGGTTTTGGTTAACGGTGAGTCCTTACCGGGAACAAGTGGCTTATTGAAAAGCGAAATATCGGTTATGGCAACCAAGGGTTTGTGCGCATTGATCTTGATATCGGCCGGGTCAAAAATATTGTAACCGTTAATGCCTCCAAACATCAGCTCGCCTTTTGAATTTTTGAAATACGCACCTGTGTTGAATTCATTGCTTTGGGCACCGTCTTTTTCTTCGTAATTCCTGAATCGTTTTTTCACGGGATCATACATACTCAACCCGCGGTTGGTACTCATCCATAAATTACCATCATTGTCACCCAGAATTCCATACACCACATTGTTGGCCAACCCGTCTTCTTCCTTAAAAAAATAGCTCTTTCCGGTTGAAGGGTTGAACTTGATTATACCCGCCCCGAAAGTACCCATCCATAAATTACCCATTTGGTCTTCCCACATTGACGTAATTAAGATCTCATCATTTCCCTTAAGCGTTTTGAACAAATTGTACCGCGAACACGATTTGATGCTGAGCTTTTCATTTTTTACCGATGACTCGATGCGGTAAAGGAACCCGTCATCGCTGGATGCCCACTTGATGTTTTTGGAGTCCATGAACACAGTACGGATCAAACGCGAAGAGCCTATTTTAATTTTTGATTTTTCATTGTTACGTCCATTGTAAAACCAAAACCTTCCGGTACGTTTGTTAACAATGCTTAGGCCTTGTTTTGTAGCCAACCACAATAAACCGCTTTCATCCTCAATAATTTTATATACGCGGTTATCACCATAACGGTCAAATTCGGTTTTAAAGAGCACCGGTTCGAACTGCACGCTTTGGTATCCTTCAGCAATTTTCAATTTGAAAAAACCGTCAATAGCGCCTACCCACACCTGGCCCTCCTTGTCAGGATACAATGAAAAAATACTGTTATCATTGGCCGCGGTACGGTTCATACCCGTGTGCGGAAAGTGATAAATGATTTCCATGTTGGGCATTACAAGGTTGAGCCCGGCCCGCGTTCCTACCCAATAATTGCCTTCGCGTGTTTCAGCAATGCTCCATACTGCTTTGTCGTTTAACGAAAATGGTTGGTTTGAAACAGCTGTAACATGACCGAAAAATTGTTTGCCCGGATCGTACCGGCTTACACCATTGCCCGTTCCCACCCAAATGCAACCGCTTTTGTCTTCCAGGAAACAGGATACGTTGTTCTCAACAAGCGAATTGGGAATGTATTCGCTTGACATGTGGTGCCTGTATTTATAATGGCCGTGCCCGTAAGGCGATGGTTCAATAATGGTAAACCCTTTTCCGCTTGTGCCTACCAGTATGCTGTTGGTATTGGTAACATATACCGTTTGTACCGAGTTGGAACCAATGCTGGCTTTATTACCGGGTTCATTTACGAGCCTGTCAAATTTATAACTGCCAAACTTCCCCCATATTTTATACAGGCCTGCATTGGTTGCCACCCAAATATCACCTGCTTTGTTTTGGGTAATGGACCAGATTATATCAGAAGCAAGAGGGTTATTAAAATTTTCGCCTTGTTTGAAGGTATACTCCACTTTGCCTTTCATATCATGCACCACCAACCCGTTGTCACCTGTACCAATCCACAGGTAACGGTCTTTTTGAACGAACATGCTTTGAACGTGGTTTGTGCCCAGTTCCTTTGCGCTAAGGCGTAACACCGGCTTCAATGTTTTAATATCAAGGCTGGCAACGCCCCCGTTTTCACTCCCTACCAGCATGTTTGTGCCGTGTTTTAAAATCGAGTAAACAAAACGGCAGTTAGGACCAAGGTTTACGCGTCTGACCTTTTCTGTCTCCTTATTGAAAATGTTTAAGCCACCACCGTCAGTACCAATCCACAGGTTTCCCTGAGCGTCATCGCAAATTGTATGAATGAAATTATTGGAAAGTGTTGCTGTATTGTTTTGCTGGCTTTTGTAAACCTTGAATGTGTAACCGTCAAATTTGTTCAAACCGTCCTGGGTGCCTATCCAAATGAATCCCTTGTCGTCCTGCACCATGGTATTGACCGAGCTTTGCGACAGGCCGTTGCTTATAGTATAATTCTGGAAACGTATGCGTGTTTGTGAAAAAGCAGGCTGGTTTACCGCGATTGTGATAAACGCTGCCAGGAAAAAATACAGAACCGATATTTTATTACTGCGCTGCATTGTTTAACAGCTTACACCCTTACGCCAATTACAAGCATATCATCAACCTGTTCGTAGGTTCCGCGCCAGTTCTCAATGGTTTCATCCAGAAACTTGCGTTGTTCATTCATGCTCATGCCCGAAATTTCAAGCAACATGTCCCTGAACTGCTTGTACATGAATTTTTTTCCTTTCAAACCGCCAAACTGGTCGGCATACCCATCTGAAAAAATATAAATACAGTCGCCTTTTTCAAGCTGCAACTTGTTATTGGTATAGTGTTTTGTACCGGGCTCAAAACCTCCGATGGCAAAGGGGTCGGCATTGATTTGGGTAAGCACGCCTTTGCGTATGAGGTAAAGCGGGTTATTGGCGGCCGAAAACTGCAATTCGAGGGTCTCCTTATTCAGGCTGCACAGTGAAATGTCCATGCCATCGCGCAACGAGTTTTTATCAACGCCCTTGTTTAACGCTTCTGACGATAGTTTATTGATATCGTCCAGCACTTTTGCCGGTTCGGTAAGTTCATGCTCTTTTACCGCCTGGTTAAGGGCGTTTGAACCCACAAGACTCATAAAGGCTCCTGGTACGCCATGACCGGTACAATCAACCGCGGCAAACAGCACCTGTTCTTTACGCTGGTAAAACCAATAAAAATCACCGCTCACAATGTCTTTTGGCTTAAACAGGATGAATGACTCGGGCAGCATTTTCTTCACAATAATATCAGGCGGCAATATTGATTCCTGCAGGCGTTTTGCATAACGAATGCTATCAGTAACGTCTTTGTACAGTTCTTCCAGTTTCTGTCGCTGCTTTTCAATTTCTTCTTTTTGCCGCACAACCTCTTCGGTACGTTCAATTACTTTTTGCTCAAGAATGCGTTCGTTTTCGGCAAGGTCATCGCGCATTTTCAACAGCGCATGTCCCAATACGTCTTCTGAACTAAGCGGGGTATACGGGTAATCAAAATTACCGCTACCCACCTGGTTACTGAAATCGGTTGTTCGTTTAAGCCCGTCAACAAGGTTGTTAAGTGCAAGCGACATTTCACCAATTTCATCTTCGGTTACTTTGGCCTTGTGATCAGGTTGTTCACCACGCCCCAGGGTAAGCAGCGTATCACGCAGGTTGCGCACGGGTTTTACAATTGAGCGGGTGGTAAACGATGCAATGAGCACCGAACCCAGGGTAAGAGCAATACCGCCTAAAATTACCAGGTAAAGCAGGAAATTAAACGACTTGGAAACCTTTGCTGTTGATTCGTTAAGGGTAAGTGCTGTTTTTTTGGAACTTGATTCAAGGTGCTTGCGCAGGCCTTCAATGCGTGCCGACACCTCCCTGTACTGGAATTCTATGTCACCATCGGGCCGCACCATGGGCTGAACCGAAAGAAACTTAAAATCGTCCGAATAATCGGCAAAACTCGACAATGTTTCCTGTATATAACGGTAAAGCGATTCAAGCTTTTTAATTTCTTTAAATAAAACCATGGCTTGCCTGCTGTCCACTTTCATTTTCCATTTTTTAGAAAGGTCAATGATGCGTTTTTGAACCCGGGGCATGGTGTCGTTCATAATGGCCCTTAATTTGGTTTTATCGGGATCATCGGCACTGGACTGAACAGTGGCCCATTTTACAATAAGCTGTTTGGAAGTGGTAAGCAGGCGGTCAAGGTGGTTTAGTTCGTTGAGCGAGGGTTTTTCAACCACGGTTTGATAGTACGAAATTTCTTCAGTTTTTTCAAATACACCGGTACCATCGTGAACGGCTTTAAGGGTAACCACGAATACGATGATGATGAAGAGGATGATGATACCAAACCCCAAACCAATCTTCTTACCAATAGTGAACCTGAACTTGCCCATGAAGGGGGCTAAGATAGCTTTTTTTTGGAATTACTCCTTTATAAGCTGCAATTGCGTATTCAGATCGTTGTATTTATCCATTTCGTTGAGCTGGTAGTAGATTCCCATAAGGGCCTTAACCAGTTCTTTTTTACTCTTGCAGTTTGAGAGTTGATACGCTTTTTTCATATGCGGCAACGACTTTTGGAAAAGGGCCACGCATTTGTCCTGCGCTTCAATAACCTTGTCAAGCGGGGTCGTATCGTCAAGGCTTAAAATGGTCTCAACCCCATAGTTATAATACAACTGGGCTATCTGGTAATGGGCATTGCAGTCATTTGAGTCAAGGGCAATAACCCTTTTAAACACGCTAATGGCCATGTCAAAATATTTTTGGGTAACGCCTTCTTTCTTGAAGTTGAATTTGCGGCTTATTTGGGCCCCCAGGAACAGGTACACTTCCTTGTCATTCTTGGTAAAGTCCATTTTTGGATCAACAAGGCGCATGGTTTCCTTGTATTTTTCGTAAAGCGGTTCGGCTTTTTCATAGTTCACAGTGTCCAGGTTTTTAACCATTTCATTGTAATAGGTACCGGCCAGGAACTTGATATTGACCATGGCATTACTGGTATGTTCGTTTTTACCGGCATCAAGATCAATGCATTTTTTAAACGACTCTATCGATTTAATTCTTGACCTGGATTCGGCCAGGGGAGTTTCAAATTGCTTGTAGTGGTCTTTGTAAATCATACCGCGTACATACCACGTGTACGCCTCATTCATTTCCTTCGGGTTAGCCAATGCTGAATCAATATACTCCATAGCCTTATCATACTGATTTTCCTGATAATACAGGATGGCCTTGTTGGTGTATGAAACCTGCGCGCCTGCAAACGGCAGGCAAACCGTCATAAGAAGGATAATATGTAATAATTTCCTTTTCATTATTCAACTTTAACAGCCAACTCGGTAAGCTGTTTTCCAATAATTAATTTATGCTTGGTAGCATTGGTTTTACTTAACTCGTATGATTGCCGGTTGTTACGGATGATAAAATTAATGATGGAACCATCTTTCATAGCTCCTTCTTTTTCACTCACAATAAGGGTGCTTTTTGATTTGAATTTTTTCACCATTGCCGCAATTTTATCGCTCTGCGCCTTGGTAATAAATAAAATATGTGCAGCCTGTATGGTTGATGCGTCAGCGGCTTGTGAAACTTTTATTTGCTGCGTACCAACCGATTTTGAATTGTACTTGGAAAGCTCATTGAACAGGTTTTTGTTTTCACCCAGTATAACAATGTTAAAAGGGCCTTTTTTCAATTCGCTGGGCCACTCTATCATGTTGGTAAAATTGAAAACATACAGGGCTTTGAGTCGCGAGTTGATATCAGGTTGTTCGTCTTCAGGTGGCGGTGCAACAGCCCGAATGGCTGCTAAAACCGGTCCGGGTGCAGGGCTAAACGCCATTGCAACAAAAGCAACCAAAGGCAATATAATCAATAGCTTTTTATGCACCAATGCTGAGTTTAGGTAAGGGGCCATGCCAAAACCGTACCAAGGCCTAAATTAATAAAAAAAAGAATGCTCAGCCACGTGGGTTCAGGACTTTTCGGGTCCTTTGTGCCTTGTATTTCTGCCTGCGCTTGATGTATTTACGCATGTTAATGCTATAGTTTGAAGGGTTTTGGTGTCTTATCCTGCGCATATTCTGCCCGCGTTTGCGCTGGCTGCGCATGCGTTGCCTGTACTTTTTACGATCGCGGTAACGATTGTTGGTATAGCCGTATTTACTTTTTTTCCGGCATACGAACGAATCACCCGTACCACCCCGGCTGGGCTTTTTCTTTGACCTGAATGAATCTTTGTTCTTGTATGCCGTATACTTTTTTTTCTTGTAATACGAACCGTTTTTCTTTGAGTTGAAAGTGCCGTTTTTCGTGTAGTTAAGCGATCCTTTGATGCGTTTTTGCGCATTGGCATGCATGCCTCCCATCACTACTGTTAAAGCCAGTAAAAAAAAGCTGTATGTCAATGCTTTTTGCATATTCTTTACTTAGGTGATTTTTCTTTTGAAACGGCCGCAGCAAGGTTTACCACATCACGGTCAAAAATGTACATGCCGCCCGAGTCATTGCCTATCAGTTTCAGTTTATCCATAATCAGGCGGGCCAGGTTTTCTTCCTCTATTTGCTCGGCAACGTACCACTGCATGAAATTATGGGTTGAATAATCCTTTTCAGCCAGGCATATATGAACCACTTTGTTAATTTCATTGGAAACATAAATTTCATGTTTGAGCAACGCCTCAAAAATGGAATGAACGCCTTTAAATTTCACAGGAGGCTGGCTAAGCGCAGGAATAATGGCATGTCCACCCCGCTCGTTTACGTATTTAACCAGTTTCAGCATGTGCGTACGCTCTTCGTCACTGTGCGTATACAAAAACTCTGCCGTTCCGGCCAAACCGTTTACTTCGGCCCATGAAGCCATGGCCAGGTAAAACTGTGAGGACTGTGCCTCAATCTCTATTTGCTTGTT
>DASPJQ010000906.1:0-3223 GCA_035628535.1 Flavobacteriales bacterium
CGAAATTCAGATTTGAGGTTGACCTTGGAACCGAATTAACAGGAGTAGCTTTCCAGGAAGTTTCAGGGATGGATGTGGAAAACCAGGTCATAGAATACCGCAAAAGCAACAGCCCGCTTTTTTCAACTGAAAAAATGCCCGGTATTGTAAAATATGGTAATGTAACCATGAAAAGAGGTGTTTTTGTGAATGACAATACATTTTGGGACTGGCATGCCCAAATTGCAATGAACACCATTCAAAGACGTACCGTTTTAATCAAGCTATTGGATGAAAACGGTGATATAACCATGAAATGGCAATTGAATAATGCCTGGCCAACCAAAATAACGAGCACTGATTTAAAATCGGATGGCAATGAAGTGGCGGTTGATACGCTGGAAATTGCACACGAACAATTAATCATAAGCAATGGCAAGTAATTACCCGGTTAGCTTTTATTTTGAGCTCTCGTTTAAGGGAGAGGATGCAGCTTTCCAGGAAGTATCAGGCCTGTCAAAAGAATTGGGGATTGAAGAAGTCACCTGCGGAGGGGAGAACCGGTTTAAATACCGGCTCCCCACCGTAACAAGCAGCCAAAACCTGGTTTTAAAACGTGCGCTTATTCCCGAAGGATCGCAATTAATTGACTGGTGCGCCAGTTGTATTGACGAGGGATTATCAGGCACAATTACCACCCATAATGTATCAGTTAGTTTGCTTGCCCAGGACGGATCGGTTTGCGCCATGTGGACTTTTTACAATGCGTATCCTGTAAAGTATTCTGTTTCGGATTTTAAATCGCAGGACAACAGCCTTGTAGTTGAGACAATAGAATTGGCCTATACATACTTTGCCGTTGCGCCCAATACCATGTTTGGAAATCTTTTTGATTAGTTGCATATGCCCATTGAAATTCGTGAACTCGTTATTAAAACGGAAATCGTTTCACTCAAAAACAGGAACGGATTGAACGTAAAAGAGAAGGACATGCTTACATTAAAAAACACAATTATAGAAGAATGTAAAAGAATTATTTCGGATCAAACATTAAAAAAGAAACCGTATAAACGATAACCATTAAACAATGGGAGCCAGTTTGGAATTAATGCAAATCACAGGGTATACCGATGAGGAATTTCAAAACGCCTTTTCGGGTAAACCTTATACAACCATGATTAATCCCGATACGATTAAGTGGACGAAAAGCATTGAATACAATGAACAACAGGCTCCCGATTCAAGTTCCCCCTCGCAAAAATACAAGAGTACCCCGTGCGATAAACTGAGCTTTGACATTACCATTGACTGTACCGGTATTGTTGATTCAACGCGCACCAATATGGCAGCAGAAATTACGGCCCTGGAAGATATTGTGTACACGTATAATGGCCAGATACATCGTCCTAATTTTGTAAAAGTCCAATGGGGATCCAATTTGATTTTTAAAGGCGTGTTGACTTCTTTTGATATTTCCTATACGCTTTTTAAACCGGACGGAAGCCCCCTGCGTGCAAAAATATCACTCGGTTTTTCACAATATATTTCTCCTACAACTGTTGCCAAGATTGATGGTGAGGAGTCGCCAGACATCAGTCATTTGGTTACGGTTGTTGAAGGGATGACGCTCCCCCAGCTGTGTGAACAGGTTTGGAACAACGATGCCTATTATATACAGGTAGCGCGATTCAATGACCTTGACAAATTCAGAAACTTAAAGGGAATTACACAACTAATATTTCCTCCCATCATTCAACCGGTATAAATGGCATCTGACAACATAAAAAGCGGAGGCAATGCAACGATTGCAGTAAAGGTTGGCGGAAATCCCGTACCCGATCAATACAGCATCCTGTCAGTAAACATTGAAAAACGGGTGAATAAGATAGCTACGGCCCGCATTGTTATATTGGATGGTGAGCCTGACACAGGCCTGTTCCCTGCAAGTTCATCAGGCATTTTTGTTCCGGGGGCGGCAGTTGTTATTGAGGCAGGATATGACTCCACCAATGCCGTCATATTTCAGGGAATTATTACCAACCAAGCGTTACGGGTTGATGAGGTGGTGGGTTCGGCACTGGAGGTAGTGTGCCGCGATGCCGCTATTAAAATGGTGATAGGACGGAAGTGTCTTTCATTTTCAAAACAAAAAGACAGTGATATTATTTCATCCATTATAGGAACATATAGCGGTTTAACAGCCGATGTAGCTTCAACCACAACCCAATGGCCTGAACAAATTCAATACTATGCTACTGACTGGGATTTTATTCTTTCAAGGGCAGAGGCAAACGGTTTAATTGTAACAACGTTAAACGGCACTGTGTCGGTAAAAGCTCCCGATGCCAATTCATCACCGGTGTTGATTGCAAAATATGGCGATAATATATTGCAGTTTAATGCGGACCTGGATTCCATTACACAATTGGCCAGTGTAACATCCAGTACATGGGATTTTACCAACCAAGCCATAAGTACCGGGCAGGCCAATAACAATTTTGCAGGACCTGGAAATTTATCGTGTAAAACGCTGTCCGATGTTGTCGGATTGTCAAGTTATCAGCTGCAAACATCGGCCCCGTTGCAAAACACCGATTTAACCGATTGGTCAAAAGCGCAGCTTGTCAAAAGCGAATACGCAAAGATACAGGGAGAAATAAAATTCCAGGGCACATCATTGGTAGATCCGGGTAAATATATTACTGTTCAGGGAATGGGCGACAGGTTTAACGGTGATCATTTGATTTCGGGTGTTAAACATGATTATGCTGAAGGAAATTGGTTGACGGAAGTAAGCATTGGGTTAACGTTTAACTGGTTTACCGAAGAGCCCGATGTTGTTGCCCCGCCAGCCAGCGGGCTTTTGCCGGGTGTGCGCGGTTTGTTGAATGCCACTGTAAAAAAAATTGATTCCGATCCCGATACACAATACCGGATATTGGTAACAATACCAATGATAGACCCAAACGGTGAGGGGATTTGGGCAAGATTAACCAACTTTTATTCCACCAATGGTGCCGGTGCCTTTTTTCTTCCTGAAGTGGGTGATGAAGTTATTGTGGGATTCCTGAATGAAGACCCGCGTTACCCGGTTATACTTGGAAGCGTATACAGCAGTACAAAATTAAAGCCGTTTCAAACGCTTGCACCAAATGAAAAAAATTCATTAAAGGCCATCGTCAGCAAAACCGGGCTGACAGTACAGTTTGACGATGAAAATAAAATCATAACGGTTGTCACCCCC
>DASPJQ010000907.1:0-1948 GCA_035628535.1 Flavobacteriales bacterium
TCAGGTTCACGAGTGATACTCTTACGTCAAAGATACAATTTGAAAGCAAATCACAACGGAATGATATGCCTTACCTCATACCTGGAAGTGATACTCTTACGTCAAAGATACAATTTGAAAGCAAATCACAACCATATGAAAAAACTTAGTAAAAAATCTATTGGTGATACATTCATGTCAAAGATACAATTCTGAATTGAAAGAAAACGAGCTTCCTTTAAAACAAACAAACGAGTTAAAGCAAATTACAAGCTAAGCTCTTGCCCGTTCCATCCACCCTCACACGTTTACAACCAACAACTAATACTGACCACCGCAAGCGAAATACAGCGGTGTCAGCATCCTGACAAGCCTCGCTTCGTTCAAACCAATCACTACTTCCCCCCGTTATTCCTTACATCGTCAATGCAATGCTGGTCCAACGCAGGAACCGAACCGCCCAGCAGGTTGGCCACAAAATCGGTTGTTTCAACGGCATAATACATCAAACAATCTTCATTGTCACAATGGTGGTTATTGGCTTCGTGGTAACTGACCATGGGCGAACCGTTATTGACCAAACCGAGTAAATGGCCCATTTCATGTTCAAATACCGTGGCCTCAAGAATTTTTTGCGATGGCTGCGTAATTCCACCCGAATAGTCCTGCGTGGTCTTACCGAATACTGCAAACGATGAGCTTCCGTATGCAGCGCCCATCACTTTTCCCGAACTGGTGTTCTCCGAATAGTCGGCCCAGGCATAAAACACAAACAGGGTGAGTTTCTTTTTCCGGGGATATTCCTTGCGGTATTTTAATTCTAACGAATTGATGTCGGAAACGGTATACAGTGTTTTATTTTGGTTCGGGATGGGATTGTACATAATGGAAACGCCTTTGGGCTTGTTCACACGCGTCAGCACAAAATTGCGGAACATATCAACCGCATCCTGGTCGGGGGCGTGGTCGCCTTCGTAAGCAATTTCAATCAATAACTCATTGTATTTATCGGATGAAAGAATTTCGCGCGGAACAATTTTGGAACCCGTACCGGCAAATTCATCTTTGTTTTTACGGCAACCTAAAATAAAAAACATGCTTAGCAGCAAGAGAAGGTTAGTAGTTTTCATGATATTAATTTTTATAATGACCTTTACCTGTTAAAAAACATGCCATGCATGCAACAATGCAGTAAATGAGGGACTTAATAACTTAAAACGATTGGTTTTTTTGTCAAATTGGGAATATGCACGGTAAATTAAAAGTGAAGCAAATGAAAAATGTCCCCGCCTATTGCGACAGGGACTTATACATCGCATAATGTTTTTCAGTCAGAAACGTGCAATGAAATATGGTTGTTGAAATGTTGAACCGGCAAAACCCCACAATTCCGCGTTCGTAAATATCATCGTCAATCATGTCAATCATTTTTAAACACTGCCCCACTTCAATACGCGTCAGGCGCATGAGTTCATACACAATTTCAATATAATAAACTATAATGTCCCATTTTTCATCACCTTGCCTGATGTAGACATTAAAATGCCCTTCGGGGGTAAAGGTAGCGTGTATCTCGTCTGGCCCGAATTCAAGTATGGCTTTTTTCAGGTTTCGTAATTGGCCCCTGAACTCTTCAGGATTCAGTTGAACGGGATTAAATATGTCAAGCATATAGGTTTATTTTGTGTATCGGTGTATTAGTATATCGGTATATCATCAGTATGTCGGTATATCCAGGCTAATAACTAATTTTACTTACTCCTAACCATGCGTTTGGTATCAATAATCCTGCCATCAACAACAAGGGTATATGTGTATACACCGTTGCTCAAGTCATTGGCAAACACATTGAGCTGGCCTTTGCCTTGTTTGTTGTCAAGGTCAACGCTGTTTATTAAGCGGCCATCGGCATTGTAAAACAGCATTTGCGCTTTTTGAACGCCTGTTGGAAGCGCGTAAGTAATTGTTG
>DASPJQ010000908.1:0-6387 GCA_035628535.1 Flavobacteriales bacterium
CAAACTTCATATAATATTTAATGGAATCATTGGGAGTCATTATTGTATCAAATTCCTGGTTGGGTTTTTTCCAGGAGAATACCCGCATGGGCACTTTTTTATTGAATGCATTTTTTATTTCCTGTTCATTAAGCATATAACTGGTGTGCTTGCAGTCACTGCAGGTAAACCGCATCCTGCCGCCTTCAAGTTCTGAAGTCAGGTAGGATTTTGGCTTTTCGCAGTACGAACAAATTTGTCCCGTATACATTTTGTACCGCTTTGATTGCTTTAAGGCCTTGGTCATTAACTTGGCAATGGTAGTGTCATGTACATCGTAAGCAAACGGGGCTTTTTTACTGGCTTTATTGTCTTTGTCAAATTTTGCCTGTAATTCGGTTCTCAGGTATTCGCGTACGGCCCATTCACCGTAACGCTGCATGCGTGAATCAATGGTGGTATAAATTTTCAGACCGTCTGAATAAACATCATAGGGCGATCCGTCTTTTTTATGGATTTTATATTTGCCATTCTTATCTTTGGCCCTAAACAATTCGGTAAGTTCCTTGCGCAATTCCTCCCTGAAATAAGGTGCCAATCCGTCAACATGGTCAACCTTGGTGTATTCCAAACCAAGCGGCAAGTTGCGGTATTTTTCGTATTGTTCGCGGGTGAGTTTTGTTTTTATATGTTTGTTTCCCTGGTTCTTTAACAATTGCTTTAATACTACCTCCCTGCGCTTTTTGGCTGCTTCAGGATGACTTTTGGGATTAAACATGGAAGGATTTTTAGCCATGCCCACCAACATGGCACATTGTACCAGTGTAAGCGAATCGGGTGTGGTATTGAAATAAACACGCGAAGCCGATTTGATGCCTACCGCGTTGTGCAGGAAGTCAAATTTATTCAGGTACATGGTAATGATTTCCTGCTTTGAAAATTTGCGTTCAATTTGAGCGGCAATAATCCACTCCTTGAATTTTTGCCTTATCCGGTTAAACCCTTTTACACCTTGTTCATTGAACAACATTTTGGCCAACTGTTGGGTTATGGTAGAGCCGCCTCCCGAAGACGAAGAACCCGTTAATGCGCCCGATACCGCACGACCAAGCGCCCTGAAATCAATTCCGGTGTGCTCAAAAAAACGTTCGTCTTCGGTTGCCACGAGGCAGTCAACCAACTCCTGAGGTAATTCTGCAAAGTGTACATTGGAACGGTTTTCCTTAAAATATTTTCCCAACAATTCATTGTCGGCCGAATACACTTCCGATGCAAGGTTCATTTGAGGGTTTTCCAATTCACTCAGCGTAGGCATATCGCCTGCCCTGGCCCACATGAGCATAACAAAAATAACAATGAATGGTAACAGGAAAAGGGTCCACATGAATGCCACCAACCGCTTTACCAGTTTGCCCACGGGCGGTTGCACTTTTTTGTTTTTCTTTTCTACCGGTTTGTTTTTTGCCATGATGTATCAGTCGCGTTTGGTAATTGCAATGCCTACATCTTCTATGCCGTTGAGCACATCGGTGCGCATGCCGTGTTTTAAATGCATTTTATACGTACCGGCCAGTGGAAAACGGGTTTTGGGTTTGATCAGTACGTGGTTCTCAATAAGACTGCCCGATTTTTTACCAACCCACTTGTCCTGAACCTGCATCATGTAATGGATGGTGTCATTTAAAAGTTTTCCATTGGGAAATTCAATATCAAGGAAAAAATAAATTTCGGCAAATTCGTACTTTTCATTATGCCTGAAATCGATATAAAAATCATAAAACGAAACGGTATCTCTCACCTCAACATTAAAATCCAGCACCTTGTTTTTATGCCATGTCCCACCTTCAATGGTTTTATCTTCACTGAAAAAATCGGCTTTACCACAGGATACCAACACCAAAAAAAGCAAACTTAGTTTAAACAATCCATTCATGCCTTAAGGATTTGGATTTTTGGTGTTTTGGTTATTTTCTTTATTGTGCGGGTTATTTCCGCCTCCTTTTTGTTTGTTATGCCCTCCCTTTTGCTGGTTTTGCTGCCCGCGGTTTTGGGTATTGCCTTTGTTGTGCTGTTGCTGATTTTGCTGACCTTTTTGTTGTTGTGCGCCCTGGTTATTCCCTTTGTTTTGGTTTTGACCTTTCTTGAAATTTTTGTTGCGGTGTTTACCGTGTTTTTTTTTCTGTTCGTCAAAACGGGTAATGCTATCCTGGCCAACCACGTTGTCATAATCAATTTTTTTCACGGGCTTCACTTCTGCTTCAACAAAGTCGGTCAGGTCTTCGGGAAAAATATTTTTTTTGTTTTGTTCAATAATGAATTTTACGCGTTCTGGTGTAAGCGGCACATGCGGACCTGCGGCCTCTCCTGTATAGGCGTACCAGATTTGTTTTTTAAAAATATCGGTCTTTTGATGTACGGCAATTCCTTTTTTGGTTTGCAGGCGGACATTTGTTTCGGGTAAATTTTTGTACGCTTCAATGTACATGTCCAATTCGTAATTGAGGCAGCATTTTAGTTTTCCACATTGTCCGGCCAGTTTTTGCGGGTTCAACGACAATTGCTGGTAACGTGCTGCCGAGGTTGAAACGGTCCTGAAATCGTTGAGCCAGGTAGCACAACATAATTCACGTCCGCAGGATCCAATACCACCCAGGCGGCCGGCTTCCTGGCGCGCGCCTATTTGCCGCATTTCAATGCGTATTTTAAATTCTTCAGCCATTTTTTTTATGAGTTCGCGAAAATCCACGCGCTCATCGGCTGTATAATAAAACGTGGCCTTGGTTTTATCACCCTGGTACTCCACGTCACTGATTTTCATTTCAAGGTTATGCTGAAGCGCAAGGGTGCGCGCCCGGTGCATGGTTTTTTCTTCCAGGGCACGCGCTTCTTTCCATTTCTGAATGTCTTCTTCTTTTGCTTTCCGATAAATTTTCTTGACTTCCTGCGAATCAAAATTCATGTTTTTACGCGCAAGCTGGGTCTTCACCAATTCACCAGTAAGGGTCACAATGCCCACATCATAACCGTGGGTTGACTCTACTACAACCACATCACCGGTATACAGGTTGTTATGCCCGCCATTTTTATAAATGAGTTTACGGCCGTTTTTAAAACGTACCTCCACCCCGTCAAAAGGTTTTTGACCCGAGGGTAACTGGATGTTTTCAAGCCAGTTAAAAACGCCCATCTTACCACAACCCCCTGAAGCACAGTGACCTTTATTTCCGCAACCAGCCGGGGTTCCCCCACTATTTGAACAATTTGAACAAGACATATGAATAGTAAACTATAAAGATAAAATTAGTTTCAGTTACCTATGCAAAATACGCTTACTCTTATGAAATTTTAAGTGTGTTTTTATTAATGGCTCGGGGTTAAAAAAAGATCTTTCCAGTCCTGGTCACGCATTAAACTGCTTAACTCACACAGTTTGCACTCACTACGACAGAGTATTAAAAAAACCGGAACATACATTGCTCAGGTTGTTTTTATTATTTGGGAACGGGCATACCTTTAATCCAGGGGTACGGTAATGCTATAACGGGTGCCGCTGCTGCGGTCGACCTCAATACATGCCTCAATTTGCTTGGAAAGGATTTCAACCAATTCGAATCCCAGCGATTTTGAATTGCCCAGGTCAATGGATTCGGGCAAACCTATGCCATTGTCAGAAATTGTTATGTTGAAATTATTTACACCCCTGGTAAGGCTAATTGCAATAGTGCCGGTGTCACGGCCCGCAAAAGCATATTTGAATGCGTTGGTAATGATTTCATTGACAATTAACCCGCATGCTATGGCCTTGTCAATCTTAAAAAACACCTCTGCCGAACTGAAGTCAAATTCAAATTTAATTTCCTTGTTGGTATCTGTAAAGGTTTCGTGCGACATTTGGGCAATGGAACGTACATAACTGGCCACGTTCACAAATTGCAAATCGCTTTGATATAATTTTTCATGCACAATGGCCATGGTTTTTATGCGCTGCTGGCTGGACTGCAAAATGGAATTAAGCCTTGGATCATCCAAAAAAGCCGATTGAAGTTTCAGTAAACTTGAAATGATTTGAAGGTTATTTTTAACGCGGTGGTGAATTTCCTTGAGCAACACTTCTTTTTCTAAAAGCGAAGCTTTGATTTTCTCTTCGGCTTTTTTGCGTTCAAAAAACATGGGCACGTCATAAACCGTGGAATTATTACCTTGCTGTTGTTCCTTGGTCAGGTATTCGTGTATTTTGTGCGGTGGGGCCATTATAAACGTGCAGTTATCATCGCCTTTGGCCCTGCATGAAACTTCAACCGCAGTAAGCGATTGGCCAAAACTTTCTTCACACCATCCCGATGAATATCCTGCATTCATGGCACAAACGGGAAACGTTGATTTTTTTCCTGTTTTTATCCAGGAAGCCGCTTCAAACGAATACGGATGGTGGTATTTCAGGTAATAATTATCGTCAGGTGACGGATTGCTTTCAGGTAAAATATCAACAAACGCCCAACCTGAATAGGCAAAATGTACAGGGCCTGCTGAGAGTTTTGCAACCGGATCGGTAATGCCCATTTTGGCGTTAAAGTTTTTTGCATCTTCAATTCCCAAGACATGTGCAATGTCAAACAAAAAATTTTTACCAATGGCTATGGCTTCCGTTTCTCCGCGATCGGAATACAGGTCCATAATCTTGTGAAAAAACTCGTACGAAAGGGCCGATGCACGCACCAATACATACCGCTCTTCGTTAATGGTAATAGTGCCCTCTGAAGGTTTTAAATTGATGCGCGTAAAATATTCACCAACTGTTTTTTCGGCCAGATTAAACAATTTTTCAAACTGTTTTGGTACCGAAACCGTTTTTCCGATAATGTGTGTATGATAACCTTCCCTTAATGCCTTGTTCTCGGCCTCAAGTTCAGCTATCCTTTTTTGCAACTCCAGGATATTGGTATTCATTAAGGCCGCAAATGTAGCTAAAGGTTTTAGGGAGCCTCTATAATTTAATATTTTTTAGACGAAATTATCACGTGTAGATACAACAAATTTAAACCGCGTTAAAACTGGTTAACGCCTTATTATTTTTCTAACGAAACGTTCAAAAAAAATCTATTTGGCGGCTGCCACGGCAGTATTGGGTGCGGCTTCCAGTATTTCCCTGCCGGTACCAGAAGCATATTGTTCAAAATTCTTGTTGAACTGGCCTGCAAGTTTATTCAGGGTTTCACTGTATGCTTGTTTGTCCTTCCAGGTATTTACCGGATTAAGTATTTCGGTTGGCACGTCAGGACATGAAACCGGCACCTGTAAATTGAAAACGGGAATGGTTTCGTAGTCTACATTGTCAAGACTGCCGTTAAGTGCAGCCGTAATGATAGCGCGTGTGAATTTTAATTTCATGCGTTCGCCTGTTCCATACGCTCCTCCGGTCCATCCGGTATTGACCAACCAAACATTTACATTTCCGCTCTTTATTTTCTTTCCAAGCAATTCGGCATATTTGGCCGGATGCAACGGTAAAAATGCCCTGCCAAAACAGGCGCTGAAAGTGGTTTGCGGTTCGGTTACGCCCATTTCGGTTCCGGCAACTTTGGCTGTGTATCCTGAAATAAAATGGTACATGGCCTGCGGAATGGTAAGTTTTGAAATGGGGGGCAACACGCCAAATGCATCACATGTCAAAAAGAAAATATTTTTCGGATCACCGCCAACACTGGGGTTAACGGCATTGTTTATGTAGTGTATGGGATAGCTTACCCGGGTATTTTCCGTTTTTGAATTGTCGGCAAAATCAACGGTGGTTGTGTCTTCATGAAAATTAATATTCTCCAGCAACGAACCAAACTTAATGGCTTTCCATATTTCAGGTTCCTTTTCTTCCGAAAGGTCTATGGTTTTGGCGTAACACCCGCCTTCAAAATTAAACACGCTGCCATCAGCCCATCCATGTTCATCGTCACCGATCAAACCGCGGTTCGGATCGGCCGATAACGTTGTTTTTCCTGTTCCTGACAAGCCGAAGAAAACAGCCGTATCCCCACTTTTACCAATGTTGGCTGAACAATGCATTGACAGGGTGTTTTTTTCCTGCGGTAAAATATAATTCAATACGCTGAAAATTCCTTTTTTAATTTCTCCTGTATACCCGGTACCGCCAATCAAAATCATTTTACGCGAAAAATCAATGGCTGCAAAATTATGCTGACGTGTACCGTCAATGGCGGCTTCGGCCTTAAAGCCCGGTGCACACAGTATATGCCACTCAGGTGTAAAATGCTTCAGTTCTTCTTTGGTCGGACGTAAAAACATGTTATAGGCAAACAGGTTTGACCATGGATATTCGGTCAAAACGCGAATGTTCAACCGGAATTTAGGATCGGCACAGGCGTATACATCACGCGCATACAAATCACGGTTGGC
>DASPJQ010000909.1:0-8643 GCA_035628535.1 Flavobacteriales bacterium
TTACCGATGCCAAACGTTTTGTAAGCGATGTGGTTGGTTTCAGTGAATTCAACCACGAAACGCTTAACGGAATGATCAAGCCGCACATCAACAAACTCCTGGCAGATGTGTTGATGAAAAAAATAGAAACCGATAAAGTGCCGCTGCAACTGCTATCAGTTAAAACCGATGCGGTGGGCACCGAAACGCGCGAGGCCCTGAACAATTATATAGGCGGGTATGGTCTTGAAATAACTGGTTTTACCGTTGACAACATTAGTTTACCTTCTTAAATTATTATCCTTGAGCGAAACAAGCATACGTGCAAAACAGGCAACCATTTCAATTATAGAAAATGGATTTATACGGATCCTGGTTGATGAAGAGGCTGAAATTACCCGTAAGGATATCCTGGAAATAAACGAAGCCAAAAAGAAATTAGCGGGTAACCAACCGCATATTGTTTTGTTTATTGCACCAATACATGGAAACGTAACCAGCGAGGCGCGCGCTGCAGCCGCCTCAAAAGAAGTGTGCCACAACGCAATTGCCAAAGCCATTGTCACAAAATCACTTGCACAGCGCCTGGTGGCAAATTTTTTTCTCCGTTTTAATAAACCTCCGGTACCTACAAAACTTTTTTCCATTGAAAAAGAGGCCATGGATTGGTTGAAAATGATGCGTAAGGCAAATACATCACACATCAATACGATTCAACACCGGATTACTGAAACAACCGGGTAAAATCAGAAACCATTTTTGCTCCGATAACTATTTGGAATACCGCCAGCCTTTGTGTTTTTGACACATTCCTAATAATGTATTTGAACGGTTTCCTGCAAATACCCGGCAAAAATACCATAGCCGTTGGTCATGTTCGTGTAAATAAGACTTGGTTCGGCAAACGGATCGCCATACGAATAATTCTGCAAGCTTGAATGGAATTTGTGATAATCCTGGGTTGAAATTACCAGGTGTAATTTAACACCGTAAGGGTCTGGATGAGGTTCGCTAACGATGTCGGTATACACGTCAATGTTATCGGTTATCATTCCACCTGAAACCTTATTGTAATCATACAATAAGGCGCCATATTCGTTTTCCAGCGAATCGGGGTAACCGGGGTAAACTTTATAATATGCAGGAATAACCCGGTAATAATCCGAATTGTTGAAATGAGTAAAACGTATGTTATAACTGTACCAGCGCGGTATAGTATTACCGTTGTAGACACTCACCGGATGGGCGGCCGTTTCATTTACCTGGAAATTAAAATTGTTGAGTTGTGGGACCGTAGTGCTGGCCGAAACAGTTTCAAAACCGGGTGCAGAAACCGTTAGTGAATACGTTTGTCCCGCGGTAACATGTATTGAATCGCCATGTATGCTGTATTGCTCCAGGTATGGATCATACGTTAACGTATGCGAGCCGGCCGGTGAAGAAATGACAACAGTTGCATTGGTCACCGGAACAGTTTCGCCTGTATTGTTATTTCCAAAAATCGGTACCGATTGTGAAACTGAAACGCGCACAAGCGTATCAGACGGGGAAATATAACTGTAAACAACCAGTTTCGGGTCTTCTTCGGGTACAGGAATGTTCGCGTCTTTCTCACACGATGAGAAAAGAAATGCAACAAGGATGGTATATAAAAAAGTTAAAATTTTACGGTCCATGATACGCTTGGAATTATTGGGAACAATGACACTTGTTTTAATACCCGTTTGTTTGGGTTTTTTTCTGATTGGCCTATATAATAGTAAAACGGGTTTTTACGGTTATAGACGTTGTAAACGCTAAATTCAAAAATACGTTCGCGGTTTGTTTTTTTCTTCGTGAATTGCACGCCCACATCGCCCCGGTGATAGGGCGCCATCCTGAAGCTGTTTTTTTCACCATAATCACTTACGTAATAGGAATAATTGTACCCGCTTCCCACGGTTTGTGAAATGCCATGCGGTAAAGCCATGTATTCGGCCTTGGGTAGGGTAACGGCATTGCCTGTACCAAATACCCAGGTTGCTGAAAGTGAAATGTGGTCGTTTAACTGGTACATAACAACAATGGAAGCATCGTGCCTGCGGTCATACTTGGCATAAAACGGTTTTCCGAAATTTAAGGAATCAAACTGCAGAATGGTCCATGACAAGGTATAACCGATCCACCCGTTCCATTTGCCTTTTTTCTTTTGAAACAAAATTTCAGCGCCATAACTTTCGCCTTTCCCGGCAGTGACATTGTTTTGCCAATCGAAACCATCATCTTCTTCGCCAATAAATAAAAAAGAAGCGCCTTCTTTATAACCCAGCACATTGTTCATGTTTTTCCTGTAGCCTTCAACGGTAAGGGTGAATCCCTTATTTGAAAAATCTTTTGCAATGCCTGCAACCAGTTGATGTGATTCGAGTGGCTTTGTACGGTCGGTTGCGGGCACCCACAAATCGGTTGGCAGGCCTAATCCTGTATTGCTCAATAAATGCAAATACTGGTGCATAATGCTATAACCCAGTTTTACTGAAAGCTCATCGTTAATGCTGAAACGCATGGCTGCACGGGGTTCCGGAAAAAAATAGTGCTTTTTTTCGGCATAAAAATGACTCATCCTGAAACCGAAATTTGCTTTAATGCGGGGCGAAATGCGCCAATCATCTTCAATATAAATACCGTTCTCAGCCGTTGAAATGGTTTTTACATCCATGGCATTGTCCTCCGCAAAACTACTGCTGATTACGGTAGCGCTTGGGGTAAAATAATGCCAGGTGCCGGCAAGGCCGGTTTTAATGTGATGGTTTGCATTGGCAAAAATATCAACATCATATTTCACACCGGCATCACGTATGCCTGAACGGTAATCCAGTTCAAAAAAAGTATTGTCATCAAGTTCGGTGCTGCGGTAGCTAATACCCAGTTTATAATTTGTAAAGATGACAGATGTGTTGGCAAATATTTTATTTGAAAAAATATGGTTCCACCTGAATGTAGCCGTTGCATTTCCCCAATTCAGGTTGGCCTTTTCACGGAAATCAGTTTCTTTATAATTCACATAAAACTTGTCTTTACCGAAATATCCGCTTATAAAAATCCTGTTTTTGGCATCCAGGTTGAAATTGAGTTTGGCATTGGCATCGTAAAAATAATAGCCGGCTTTTTCATCGGCTGGTAAAAACGGATAAATAAGGGCGTCAATATACGTTCTGCGGGCGCTTACCAGAAAAGAGCTTTTGCCTTTCTTAATCGGTCCTTCAAGGGTAAGCCGGCTGCTGATTAAGCCAATACCTGCTTCACCGCTCAGTTTTTCTTTGTTCCCGTCTTTCATTTGCATTTCAAGAACCGATGATAAACGGCCTCCATAACGGGCGGGGAAACCCCCTTTAACCAGTTCAACGCTTTTTAATGCATCGCCATTGAAAAGCGAAAAGAAACCAAATAAGTGATACGCATTGTACACCGGAGCGTCATCCAGTAAAATAAGGTTTTGGTCGGGTCCGCCACCGCGCACATACAAACCGCTGCTGCCTTCGCTTCCTTTTTGTACGCCCGGCAGAAGTTGTATAACTTTTAAAACATCTTTTTCGCCCAGTAAAGCCGGTATTTTTTTAATTTGTTCAATAGGAACATCAATGCGGCTTACATCGGTTTTTTCACTTATTTTTTCCTGCTCTTCGGCAACTATTACCACTTCGCCCAATACATTTTCCGGGTCCAGGAATACGTCCATGGTGGTATCCTTTGTAATGTTTTTAGAAAAGCTAAAGCGGTTGAAACCGCCAGCCGCAACTACCATTTCAACAACACCCGCATCAAGCGTGAGTGAATAATACCCGTAATTATTGGTGCTGGTACCTATTTTCTGGTTTACGCAATAAATGCTTACACCCGGCAATAATTCCTGGCTTCCTTTTTCATAAATAGTACCGCTTATAACGACTTTTTTTTGTGTGAAAGCGAACAAGGGGAGAAACAAAAGAATAATTATGTATTTTTTTGACATACCTGGCTTAAACGAGGGATTACAACGAATATTGTTGAAATGTATTACTTTTTATTTGGGTATTTTATCATCTCAGGAGTGCCGCCTCCGGGGCTTGACAGTTCCAGGTTTGGGCTTTTTCCAAATCTTCACCGTTTTGCTGTTGCCATATTTTTTGTAAAATTAGTTTTTTGAACAGTTTAAACTTTGAACCCCAAATCTCAAATCTCAAACCCTCAATAACTCCATTTATTGTTATATGAATTATAAAAACTCACACCAAATTTTACGGTCCAGTTGGCTTTTGATAAATTGTCATCAGCGGTAACGGCCATAACGCTAAACCTGAACAATTGCCTGCGAATGCGTGTCACACGCTCAATACCGGCAAATAATTCAACATGCCTGAAATCACTTTGGGGTATCAATAACATACCTCCTCCTGCAGCCAGGTTAATTTTTAATTTGTTCAGCAACGGAAGTTTATTCATTAGGTTTCCGTCAAAATGGTGAATATAATTGCCCCTGAAAAATTCCTGGTTCGTGTTCAGGGTCGGTCCCAGCAACTGGAATGAACGAACAGGATCTGAAAAGAAAAACGAATCGGAACCCCTGAAATATTTATGCTCGAGCAAGCGCAGGTTTTTACGGGTCACAAAACTTCCCGCCTGAACGCTCCAGTTAAACGAACCGGAGCGACCCACATGCGCCTCATCACGAATGCCGAATTCCAGGTAATCAAAATCAACCTCGCTGTTGAACAAACCCGGAAGCCCTTTACGGTAAATAAACTGCAAAACAGGGTAATTGTTTGAAAGGATTATTTTCCTGTTTTTCTTAATAACGTATTTTTGACCGATGTAATATTTCAGTTCAAGTTTCACTTCACTTTTTATGTAACGTTCAAAACTCACCGGGGTATTCAAATCGCCAAACACTTTGCCCGACCAGGCTTCAAGCGCAAGGGTGCTTAGCGGTTTTTGGTCCGAGTATTCAAACGTAAGCTCTGAAAAAAGCCCGTTGACAATTTCAACGCGTTGGGCAATGCTGAACAATTGCGCCCGTATATAATTACTGCGGCTGAAAATGGAACCAAGGGACGCGTATGTATTGATCATGTCGTAAAAATCGCCCACCGTTATATACGTGCGCACAAATTTTTTGGGAATGTAGGTCAGGCCGAACCCGAGTTTCCCTTTTACATCACGGTTTTTAAAACCGTAATCAACCATGCCGTCAGTCTCAAGTTTATACCCGTTTTTAAAATCCTGGTTGTAATGTACACCAAGCCTGTGCCGGTAACCGCCAATGCCAACAGGATTCACCTGCGCAACAAGTGGATCAAACATAAAACTATAGCCTTTTGCGCTGTTGCGGTGACCAACGCCTTCGAGTAAAATTCGCCAAAAAGTAACTTGATTGAAACTTGAGTCCATGGCGTGTATGTATTCAGGACTCTCATATACGCTGGCCAGGCTGTCGGTTTTGGCCATATGTTTATTTTCTTTGACGGTTAAAGGCTCAGGACGGGTGCCGTTCCAAAAAGCAGAATCTTTATCAAAAGCATCGTCATTGAATTTTTTTATTTCACTGTTAAACGTATGCGCTTCAAATTCGGGGTTGAGGTTGTAACCTGAGTGTTTAAACAACAATTGTGAAACAATTTTGGTGTCGCCATACCTGAATTCATAATTCATGCTGCGTTTTACTGCGACATATTTTCCAGGCTGAACTTCTTGGTAGTCCTGTGCAATTGAAAAATTACGGCAGGTCAGCAACGCTGCCTTGTTAATGGTAAGGTCCACCGAAATAAGCGCCCAGGTGCTGTCTTCAATATAAATGGTGCCTTCAAACAAAGGTTCGGCCGCAAAAATAGGTTTTACGCTTAATTGATAAATCTTACGGTCGTTTACCTGGAATTCGCCAAGCAAATCATACCTGTAATTTAAAGCTGAATTGCCGGCAATGGGTGAGAGCAGGGCTTTGTCGCTGATGGCCGGTGCTTCGATATAATTTTTATAAAAATTAAATTCTGATGCGTAGGTTGAATTGATGAGCAGGTACGGATTATCGCTTTCATACCTTACCGGTGCAATTTCATGTTCACCCAAGCCACCGCCCACCGTAAAATTAACTGATCCGCCTCCGTATGTACGTTTGGGTTTATTGTCATCGTATGCTGTAATGATTTCCTTATACCGGCCCGGCTCCTTGTAATAAACATCGGCATACGTTTCAATCAAATAATATTGTTTAAAACGTGTATGCGGTTCTTCCCTGAAGTATTTTTGGGTGCTGTCATCATCATTGTCAAAAACCCAGAAAGCTCGTTTTTTTCGTTTGGTTGCTTTGGCCCGGGCTTTCTCCAGTTCCTGTTTGCGTTTGGCTAGTTGGGCCGAGTCGGGTTCTTTGAAACCAAGATCCTCGCGCTCAACTGAGAGTTTATTGTACGTATTGCACGTAAACGCATCAACTGCGTGTAAATGGTCTTTGCGTTTATCACGCACATGACCCATGATTTCTTTTGCTTTGTCGCGACCGTTCTGGTAAATAACAACTTCGCCCAGTTCATTGTTTGCATCCAATATCATTTCAAAACAAATAACACCTTGCGCACCCACAACAACGTGTTTTTCGGCTGGGTTATATCCTGCCGATTTAAAAATCAGGATATAAGAACCCGCATTCAATTCAAATGAAAATTCGCCAATGGAGTTGGTGTAAAATTTTTGCTGCGAATTTTTTACAGTAATGCTGGCGTAAGGAATTCCATCACCTTCGGTATTTTTGACGGTGCCGTTTATTTTTGAGGCAAATGCGCTGTTGCTGCTTGAAAATGCAAGCAGGATACAACATAAATAAGCAAGGCAATTCAATTGCATTGGCCGTAGGACGTAAAGGTAGCCATTATGTTACAAGGCTTTTGGAAAATGGGACGAAGGAGTGCGCCTTTCAAATGATTTTTACGCCATTTATGGAAGATTTAACAATATTCCAGGCCCCATAAATACAAACAGCCCTTTTTCAGGGGCTGTTTGTATGATTTTGCCAGGTTATTTTATCCACGTTTTCACAGCATTGCCACCTGAGGTACTCACCATCACAAGGTAAAAACCGTGCGGTAAGGCCGTTGTTATAATGCGGTTTTGCTTTTCCTGCAGGTTGTTACTGAATACTACTTTGCCGTCAGGCTGTATTATTTTTACCGTTGCCTTTTCCGGTTTATTCAACGTTATGCACACATGATCATTTCCCGGATTGGGAAAAAGTTCAAAAGAAACCTCTTCTTTGTTTTCTGTGAGCCCCGAACCGGCAACGGGTTTAAAAAAATATTCCCATTGCACACCGCTTGAAGTGTTGGAATAGGCCATCAGGCGTTGATAATGCGGGGTAAACGAGCAAAAATTATAAAGTGTGTCGGTTCCTCCCAAATGTTCCTTTGTAAAAATCACATCGGTGTAGGTGCCAAAAGGCGTAATGAGCGTACCGTATCCTTCATACTTAATGGTATAATTTGTAGCGGCATCATAATAACTGTTGCCGTAACTTAATCCATAATGCAAAATATAATGCGGGTCATCAAAAACCTGCCAGCTGCTGCCTGATCCTTTTTCACCCCAATCCAAAAAGTCGGTTGAAGTTGTTTCATACATGCGGTAAATTTGACCGGCCCCCAGATCAATCATGGTAGCACGGTTGGCATTTGGAAATGTATCCTGCACTTCAGCCGGCACCGTAGCAACATCAACCCACTCAATGGTAAATAAAGCTGAACTGGATAAGGTAGAGTAGTCCCATGTTTGGTTTATTCCGGCAGGGGCGAGTGACACTGTTGATGAAATGGAACGCATTTCAAAAGCTACACCGGGACCGGGGATGGCATTTGTCACTACAGGTTGTGCAATTGCACGCGATCCTGTAAATGCCAATAGGACAAGAAGCCTTAATGTATGTAATTTCATTTTAATTTTTTATAAAGGTTGAAGAAACTGATGAATTATCATTCGTCATGAAAAGGGTGTAAATGCCTTTATCCAGGATGGAAACATCAATTTGTGCATGCGTGAATTCCCCGGTGTGCACCAATTGACCGGCACCATTCAGGATGGTATAATGTGTAAACAATGCTTCGGCATTTTCAAAATGCAGGTTTAATGTGTTATGAGCAGGATTCGGATAAACCTCCAGTTTATATTCTTTTTTGTTTTCGGTTATTGACGAACCTGAAAGGCTCCTCCTGTAAATACCGCTGTTTGTTCCGGCATATATTTCACCGTTGTACATGGCAAAACACTCCACCACATGAAATGAGGGTATTCCTGTTCCGGTAAAATCGCTCCACGATGCACCATCATCAGTAGTGGTATATATTTTACCGCCTGCACAACCCAAAAAAACCGTGTCTGATTCGGTAAACCAGCTAACAGGCGAAGTGGTGGGTACACCCTCTGCCGATCCGGGATGTGTCCAGGTGTTGCCGCCATCAGCAGAAATATATACACCGTCATAATAAATAGCGCTGTAAAGGATTCCGTCTTTTTCAGCCAGTGAGCCGGAAGCACCGCTATAGGTTGGTAAGCCACCGCCAAGCGTACTCCAGGTAACCCCGTTATCGGTTGACCGCGCAATTCCGGCAAGGGTTTGCACGACTAAATTTCCTCCCGTTTCCACAACATTCCGTACAATGCTGTTGC